>NZ_CP026007.1:0-140000 GCF_002896375.1 Lysinibacillus sp. YS11
TTGGAACATTTAGAAGAACTATGGAACAATGTCCTGGCTCAAGTTGAACAAAAAATTTCTAAACCAAGCTTCGAAACGTGGCTAAAGTCTACAAAGTTACTATCTTACAATGGTAGTGGGTCCACTGTGACAATTGCTGCGCCAAATTCGTTTGCTCGAGACTGGCTTGAAAATCATTATATTCATTTGATTACAGGTATATTAACGGAGCTAACAGGCGAAGACTTGCTTATTAAATTTGTTGTTCAAAAAAACCAGGATTCGGACGATTTTGATTTGCCAGCGCCGATTATCCAAGCAAAAAATAATGAACATCATGATATTTCACCAGGTATGTTAAACCCGAAATATACTTTTGACACGTTTGTTATTGGCTCTGGTAACCGCTTTGCACATGCAGCTTCGCTAGCTGTAGCTGAAGCACCTGCTAAGGCATACAATCCATTCTTTATTTATGGGGGAGTAGGGCTAGGTAAAACGCACTTAATGCACGCTATTGGTCATTATGTATTAGAGCATAATCCAAATGCTAAAGTAGTGTACTTATCATCCGAGAAATTTACAAATGAATTTATTAACTCAATTCGTGATAACAAAGCACTTGATTTTCGCAATAAGTACCGCAACGTGGATGTACTGCTAATTGATGATATTCAATTCCTTGCTGGAAAAGAATCAACTCAAGAAGAATTTTTCCACACTTTTAATACTTTACATGAAGAATCCAAACAAATTGTTATATCAAGTGACCGACCTCCTAAGGAGATCCCAACTTTAGAAGATCGGCTCCGTTCACGTTTCGAGTGGGGGTTAATAACTGATATTGCTCCACCCGATTTGGAAACTCGTATCGCTATTTTGCGTAAAAAAGCAAAAGCAGACGGTCTAGAGGTACCAAATGAAGTAATGCTTTATATTGCGAACCAGATTGACTCCAATATTAGGGAGCTTGAAGGTGCGCTTATTCGCGTCGTTGCCTACTCATCTCTTGTAAACAAAGATATTACAGCGACATTAGCTGCCGAGGCATTGAAGGATATCATTCCAAATTCAAAACCGCGAACAGTGACAATATTAGACATTCAAAATGCAGTAGGGGAACATTTTAGTATACGTTTGGAAGATTTCGCTGCTAAAAAACGTACTAAATTAATTGCTTTTCCACGTCAAATCGCTATGTACTTATCACGCGAGTTGACAGATTTTTCGCTGCCCAAAATTGGCGAAGAATTTGGTGGCCGCGATCATACGACTGTCATCCATGCGCACGAAAAAATATCTTCTATGTTGAAAAATGACGTTCAACTTCAACAAGATGTTAAACAAATTCGTAGTATGCTAGGCAAGTAATTGCTGTGGACAAACTAACTATTTAAACACAAACTTATACACAGTCTATCTACATGTGGATAGACTGATTTTATTCATAAAAATATACTTATCCACAAATCCACAGGGCCTATTACTATATCTTTTTATTTTATATAAATAAATAATATAAATATGTGAGGGAAAACGAATGAAATTTGATATTTTACGTGACCGTTTATTAGAAGGTTTAAATGATGTCATGAAAGCAGTAAGTTCAAAAACAACTATTCCGATTTTAACTGGTATTAAAATTGACGTAACAGAGGAAGGGATCCGCTTAACTGGTAGTGATGCTGATATAACTATTCAAACATTTATTCCAGTAGAAGAAGATGGACAACAAATTATTCACATTACAGAAACAGGTTCAATTGTTGTACAAGCACGTATGTTTAATGAAATCGTACGTAAATTACCAACAAACGATGTTGAAATTCAAGTAACACCAGGTTTCCAAACGCATATTCGTTCAGGGAAATCGGAATTCCATTTAATTGGCTCAGATGCAGCAGAGTATCCTTTATTACCAGAGCTTACAGAAGATCAAAAATTTACTATTCCTGCTGATCTCTTAAAAACAATTATCCGTGAAACAGTATTCGCTGTTGCCACTTCAGAAAGTAGACCCGTGTTGACAGGTGTAAACTGGCAGATCAAAATGAAACATTAATCTGTGTTGCAACAGATAGTCATCGTTTGGCAAGACGTAAAGTGCAACTCGAAAATTTACCAGAAGTTGAACATAGTGTAGTAATTCCAGGGAAAAGTTTGAATGAATTAAATAAAGTACTTGAAGATTCTACAAATCTTGTCCAAATCGTTATTACAAGTCAGCAAGTATTATTTAAAACTGGTGATGTATTATTCTTCTCTCGCTTACTGGAAGGAAATTATCCTGACACAACTCGTTTAATTCCTGAAGAGTATCAAACAAATGTAACAATTAATGGTAAATCTTTATTACAAGCTATTGACCGTGCATCACTTGTTGCACGAGGAGATCGTAATAATGTTGTCCGTTTTGAAATTTTAGATAACCAAGCAGTTGAGGTTTCTTCTAATTCTCCTGAAATCGGAAAAGTACAAGAAGAAATTCCTGTGGAAGCATTAGAAGGGGAAGGTTTGAAAATCTCATTCAGTGCAAAATATATGATGGAAGCATTAAAAGCAATAGATGGACAAGACGTAGTTATTCAATTTACTGGGGCAATGAGACCGTTTATTTTACGTTCCGTTCATGATGATGCTATTTTACAATTAATTTTACCTGTACGAACTTACTAAAGAATAAAAGATCTGTTAAGATAGTCGCTCATTGTGACTATCTTTTTTTACTTATGGCGTAATTTTAGGTATGATAGAGAGATAGACAGTCTGTATTCGGAGGGGAACACACTATGCAGGACATTAAAATTGATGAGGAGTTCATCACGTTAGGGCAACTTTTAAAAATTACTGATGCCATTAGTTCAGGTGGAATGGCCAAGTGGTTTTTACAAGAACATGCTGTATATGTAAATGGAGAAGTAGACGATCGTCGAGGTCGTAAATTACGTAACGGAGATATTGTAAATATTCCTGGATGTGGTCGTTTTCAAATCATAGGACCAACTGGACAATAAATTATGTATATTGAGCAAATAAAACTTACAAATTACCGTAACTATGATGCCTTAGCTTTAAACTTCTCTCCAAAAATTAATGTTTTCATTGGTGAAAATGCACAAGGAAAAACAAATGTTATGGAGTCCATCTATGTTTTAGCAATGGCTAAGTCCCATCGAACAACGAACGATAAAGAATTGATACGTTGGGATTCAGACTATGGTAAAATAGAAGGGGCCGTTAAAAAAAGGCATGGTATTTTACCGATCGAACTTACGATTACAAAGAAAGGTAAAAAGGGCAAGATAAATCATATAGAGCAAAGTCGCCTTAGTCATTATATTGGTCAAATGAATGTCGTTATGTTTGCGCCAGAGGATTTGAACGTTGTAAAGGGAAGTCCGCAAATACGTCGGCGTTTTATTGATATGGAGATTGGGCAAATTTCGCCTGTCTATTTACATGATTTATTAACCTTTCAAAAAGTTTTAAAACAACGTAACCATTTTTTAAAAATGAACCAAGGCAAGTCCATGCCAAATGATGTGATGTATGAGGTCTACAATGAACAATATATTCACGCTGCTACCCAAATTATTCGTAAAAGATTTCAATTTATGGATTTATTGCAAGAGTGGGCGGAACCCATACACGCAGGTATATCGCAAGGTAAGGAAACACTGGTTATAAAATATCGTACGGTAGCTGGTATTGAAAAAGAACACTCTACTAGTGAAATTGAAAATACTTTACATCAAAAATTAATTGAAGCGAGAGAACGTGAATTTGATAGAGGCGTGACATTAGTTGGTCCACACCGAGATGATTTACAGTTTTTAGTGAATGGCTATGATGTTCAAACTTATGGTTCACAAGGACAGCAGCGTACTACTGCATTGTCTTTAAAGCTTGCTGAAATTGAATTAATTAAACAAGAAACAAATGAAACACCCATACTACTTTTAGATGATGTTTTATCGGAACTCGATGATTATCGCCAATCGCATTTATTAAATACCATTCAGGGTGAAGTCCAAACCTTTGTTACAACCACAAGTGTGGAAGGAATTCATCATGAAACGATGGAACAGGCTCAACTGTTCCACGTGAAACAAGGTGCGATTGAAAGAAGTTAGCCAGGGTAGTTTTTTAGATTACAAAAAGAATGGTAATAGTCAGCTCGGTTGACTGTTCATTCATTTACACACAATGATGTTATGAAGGAGTAGATGAAAGCCGTGGCTATAGAGAACGAAGGTTTACAAAACCAAGCTTATGAGGCCGATCAGATACAGGTATTAGAAGGTTTAGAAGCAGTACGTAAAAGACCAGGGATGTATATCGGTTCAACTAGCTCTAAAGGGCTTCACCATTTAGTATGGGAAATTGTTGATAATAGTATCGATGAAGCACTTGCAGGATTTTGTACAGATATCAAAGTAACAATTGAAAAAGAAAACTGGATTCGTGTAGAAGATAACGGTCGTGGTATTCCAGTTAGTATTCAAGAAAAGATGGGTAAGCCTGCTGTTGAAGTTATTATGACTGTTTTACATGCTGGTGGTAAATTTGGCGGTGGAGGCTATAAAGTTTCTGGTGGTCTTCATGGAGTTGGAGCATCAGTAGTAAATGCACTTTCTGTTGAAACAATTGTTCAAGTACATCGTGAAGGTCATATCCATGAAATAAAATTTGAACGTGGAAAAACAGTTCAAGAGTTAATGGTTATCGGTGACACAGATCATAATGGTACAACAACTCGTTTTAAAGCTGACCCAGAAATATTTAAAGAAACTACTGTTTATGAATATGATATTTTAGCTCATCGTATTAGAGAATTGGCTTATTTAAATCGTGGTATTAAGATTACGATTGCTGATGAACGTGAAGAAGAGATTCGCTCAACAACATACCATTATGAAGGTGGTATTCGTTCTTATGTTGAGCATTTAAATCAATCTAAAGAGCCAATTCATGATCCAATTGATGTTCTTGGAGAGAAGGATGGCATCACAGTAGAAATTGCTATGCAATATAATGCTGGATTCTCTTCTAATATTTTTTCATTTGCTAATAACATTAATACGTATGAGGGCGGTACACATGAGTCAGGGTTTAAAACAGCCCTTACACGCGTTATTAATGACTATGCACGAAAAAGTGGATTACTAAAAGAATCTGACGCTAATCTTACAGGTGAGGATGTACGAGAAGGGTTAACAGCTATAGTTTCTGTGAAACACCCAGATCCGCAATTTGAAGGACAAACAAAAACAAAGTTAGGGAATTCAGAAGTAAGTCAAATTACCAATTCTTTGTTCTCAGATGGCTTTGAGCGTTTTATGTTAGAAAATCCAACGGTTGCACGAAAGATTGTGGAAAAAGGATTAATGGCAGCCCGTGCTCGTGTAGCTGCGAAAAAAGCACGTGAGTTTACTCGTCGTAAAAATGCCCTCGAAGTATCTAGCTTACCGGGTAAATTAGCTGACTGTTCTTCTACTAACCCAGCTGATTGTGAAATTTATATTGTTGAGGGTGATTCTGCCGGCGGTTCGGCTAAATCTGGACGTGATCGACACTTCCAAGCAATTTTACCTTTACGTGGTAAAATCCTTAACGTTGAGAAAGCTCGTCTAGATAAAATCTTATCGAATGCGGAAATCCGTGCGATGATAACAGCATTCGGCACTGGTATTGGTGAGGAGTTTAATTTAGAGAAAGCTCGTTATCATAAAATCATTATCATGACAGATGCCGATGTCGATGGGGCACATATTCGTACATTACTTTTAACATTCTTCTTCCGTTTCCTTCGACCACTTATAGAAGCAGGCTATATTTATATTGCACAGCCACCACTTTATCAAGTGAAACAAGGTAAACATATTGAGTATTGCTATGATGAAGAGACATTAAAAGAAATTTTAGAACGGCTACCAAAAATGCCAAAGCCAAATGTGCAGCGTTATAAAGGTCTTGGAGAAATGAACGCTGAGCAGCTTTGGGAAACAACAATGGATCCTGAGTACCGCACATTATTACAAGTAGAATTAGATGATGCAATTAAAGCAAACCAAGCATTTGAACGTTTAATGGGCGATGAAGTTGAACCTCGTCGTCAATTTATCGAGGAAAATGCCGTATACGCTAATTTAGATATCTAATTTTTCTTGAGAGGAGGTCTACACTTTGTCAGAACAAGAACGCTCCGGTGTTAAAGGAGTTAATATAACAGAAGAAATTGAAACATCCTTTCTTGATTATGCAATGAGTGTAATTGTATCACGTGCATTACCTGATGTACGTGATGGATTAAAACCAGTTCATCGTCGTATTTTATATGGGATGCAGGAATTAGGTAATACAGCAGATAAAGCCTACAAAAAGTCAGCACGTATCGTTGGGGATGTAATGGGTAAGTACCATCCACATGGTGACTCTTCCATCTATGATGCAATGGTACGTATGGCACAGGATTTTAGCTATCGCTACATGCTTGTTGATGGTCACGGAAACTTCGGTTCTGTTGATGGTGATGGCGCAGCAGCCATGCGTTATACAGAATCACGTATGTCTAAAATAGCAATGGAAATGCTCCGTGATATTAATAAAGATACAATTGACTATACAGATAACTATGATGGATCAGAAAAAGAACCAATAGTTTTACCAAGTCGCTATCCAAATCTTTTAGTCAACGGTGCAGCAGGGATTGCTGTAGGTATGGCAACAAATATTCCACCACATCAATTGGGCGAAACAATTGATGCTGTTATAGCACTTTCTGAAAATCCAGCCATTACGACTGAAGAGCTAATGGAAATCATTCCTGGCCCTGATTTTCCTACTGGTGGATTAATTTTAGGACGTAGTGGTATTCGTAGAGCCTATGAAACTGGTCGAGGTTCCATTATCATCCGTGCGAAAGTGGAAATTGAGCAAAAGGCAAATGGTAAGGAAACTATTCTTATTCATGAATTGCCTTACCAAGTGAATAAGGCTAAGCTTATTGAAAAAATTGCAGAGCTTGTACGTGATAAAAAAATAGATGGAATCACAAATTTACGTGATGAATCAGACCGTCGTGGTATGCGTGTAGTGATTGAAGTTCGTAAAGATGCAAATGCTAATGTTGTACTAAATAATTTATATAAACAAACAGCTATGCAATCTAGCTTCGGTATCAATATGCTATCTTTAGTAAACGGTCAGCCTAAAGTATTAGGCTTAAAAGAAATGCTATACCATTATTTAGAACACCAAAAAGTAATTATTCGTCGTCGTACAGAGTTTGATCTTCGAAAAGCTGAAGACCGCGCTCACATTTTAGAGGGCTTACGAATCGCACTCGATCATATTGATGAAATAATCGCTATTATACGTGGTTCACGTAGTGGTGAAGAAGCAAAACCTCAATTAATGGAACGCTTTAGCTTATCGGAGCGTCAGGCTCAAGCTATTTTAGATATGCGCCTCGTTCGATTAAGTGGCTTAGAACGTGAAAAAATTGAAGCAGAATATCAAGAGCTTCAAGTTCTTATAGCTGAATTAAAGGCAATATTAGCAGATGAAGAGAAAATTGTAGATATTATTCGTACTGAAATCTTAGAGTTGAAAGAACGTTTTAATGATACGCGCCGTACTGAGATTACATCAGGTGGAATTGAAATGATTGAGGATGAGGATTTAATTCCTGTTGAAAACTCAGTTGTTACTTTAACACATAATGGCTATATCAAGCGTTTAGCTGCGAATACATATCGTAGTCAAAAGCGTGGTGGTCGTGGTGTACAAGGAATGGGTACAAATGAAGACGACTTTGTAGAGCATCTAATGAATACTTCTACCCACGATACAATTTTATTCTTCACGTCTAAAGGTAAAGTATTTAGAGCAAAAGGATATGAAATTCCTGAGTTCGGTCGTACTGCTAAAGGGTTACCAATCGTAAACTTGCTTAATATAGAAAAAGGCGAAAAAGTAACAGCTATGATTCGTGTTGCGTCGTTTGATGAAGATGCTTACTTTATCTTTACCACAAAAACAGGTATTACAAAACGTACCCCTGTATCACAATTTGCTAACATCCGAACAAATGGTTTAATCGCAATCAGCTTGAGAGAAGACGACGATCTTATTTCGGTACGTCTTACAGATGGAGAGAAACAAGTGATTATTGGTACTCGCGATGGTATGCTCGTTCGTTTCCAAGAAGACGACATTCGATCTATGGGCCGTACAGCTGGTGGTGTTCGAGGCATTAAGCTACGTGATGGTGATGAAGTAGTTGGCATGGAGATTGTTGAACCAGGGCAAGAAATATTAGTAGTAACTGAAAAAGGTTACGGTAAACGTACTTCTGAAGAGGACTATCGTTTACAAAGTCGTGGTGGAGTAGGACTGAAAACTATTCAGATTACAGATAAGAATGGTCCAATGGTGGCTGTAAAAACCGTCGATGGTTCTGAGGATTTAATGCTTATAACTATTAATGGTATGCTTATCCGTATGGATGTAAATGATATTTCATTAATTGGGCGCAGTACGCAAGGTGTACGTTTAATTCGACTAGGAGATGACGAATTGGTTGCAACTGTCGCTAAAGTGGAAAAAGCAGAAGAGTCTTTTGAAGACGAAGAGGAAGTCGAAGAATAATATAATCCGATGACGACATTATTGAATGTCGTCATCGGATTTTTTTACGTAAATAATGAAAAATAAGTAATTATTTTGAATTCCATGATAAAATGATAATACCTTATTTGAAGCAAGAAATAGTGGAGAGGTGTTCATTCTGTGGAAACTATACATGTTCCAATTTCAGAGCTAGGTGTTGGCAAGGTAATTTCTGAAGATATATTTGCTAATACACAGTATCCGATTATTTTCAAAGATACAATGATTTCTTATGTACACTTGCAAGTTTTTCATGCATTTAATATTTTCACCGTCCCCGTTTATAAAAGTGAAAATGATATGCGTGTAGAAAAGAATGAAAGTGATGTCGAAGTTATAATAGAAGAACTTCCGACTTTTAGGAAAATCTATAATCATTCTGTTGAACAGTTTAAAAAAGAATTTAAAAACTGGGAAGCGGGCGCCAAGGTAGATATTGCAAAGGCCAGAACAATTATTTTACCTTTAGTAGAGATGGTACTAGAAGATCGTACTATTATTTTTGATTTAAATGAGTATTCAAATCCAAAAGACTACCTGTATCATCATTGTGTAGCAACTGGTCTGATTGCCTCAGTTATTGCTCAAAAACTTGGTTATGATAGAGGAACCACTATTCAAGTAGCCATCGGTGGTTTATTGGCTGATTGTGGTATGGCTAAAGTACATCCTCGTATCAGGGATAAGAAGACACCATTAACAGAGCAAGAATATGATGAGATATATAAACACCCGATTTATAGCCATAATATGGTGAAAGATTTGACCATTTTAAAAGAAACGATGAAAGAAGCGATCTTCCAACATCATGAACGTTTAAATGGTAGTGGATATCCGAGGAACGAAAAGATCGCCAATATTTCTATATTTGCACAAATCATTGCTGTTGCAGATGTTTTTCATGCTATGACATGTGAACGAGTATATAGAACGAAACAATCTTCATTTAAAGTAATTGAAATGATTAATGAATCTGAGTTTGGTAAATTTGATATTAAAGTAGTACGTGCATTAATTGATATTGTTGCAGATCTTCCGATAGGTACAATTGTAGAGCTTTCTAATTTAGAACGTGGGGAAGTAATGTTTGTAAATAAATTTGCCCCAACACGACCACTTATTAAATTAATTCATTCAGGGGAAATTTTTGATTTAGGGAAAAATCGCAGTTTTTATATTTCACGTATCATAACTAATTTATAGATAGACGGGCAAACTATATTATGTGGTTTGCCTTTTTTTATTAGGTAAGAGATGTACTCTACGCAAGTGCTAATATAATTTTTTCTTAACAAACACTTCGCAATAATAGTAATCAATTAAATAGTGAGCATTTTAACCATAATTGTTTTTTGAAACATTTATATATTGTATTAAAATATTTTTGGAGAAACTGTTGACTTTGTTTTGGAATCTTGATATTATAAATGAGTCGCCAAGAGGTGACAACGAAATAAACAAAATGAACCTTGAAAACTGAACAAGCAAAACGTAATCAATAAAGTTTTAAGTAGCTAGTTTTGCTAGTGAACGAAACATAATTTTGGACATCAAACATGATGCCAGCAAAACAATTTGAGCTAATCAAATTTCTTTTATGGAGAGTTTGATCCTGGCTCAGGACGAACGCTGGCGGCGTGCCTAATACATGCAAGTCGAGCGAACAGAAAAGGAGCTTGCTCCTTTGACGTTAGCGGCGGACGGGTGAGTAACACGTGGGCAACCTACCCTATAGTTTGGGATAACTCCGGGAAACCGGGGCTAATACCGAATAATCTCTTTTGCTTCATGGTGAAAGACTGAAAGACGGTTTCGGCTGTCGCTATAGGATGGGCCCGCGGCGCATTAGCTAGTTGGTGAGGTAACGGCTCACCAAGGCGACGATGCGTAGCCGACCTGAGAGGGTGATCGGCCACACTGGGACTGAGACACGGCCCAGACTCCTACGGGAGGCAGCAGTAGGGAATCTTCCACAATGGGCGAAAGCCTGATGGAGCAACGCCGCGTGAGTGAAGAAGGTTTTCGGATCGTAAAACTCTGTTGTAAGGGAAGAACAAGTACAGTAGTAACTGGCTGTACCTTGACGGTACCTTATTAGAAAGCCACGGCTAACTACGTGCCAGCAGCCGCGGTAATACGTAGGTGGCAAGCGTTGTCCGGAATTATTGGGCGTAAAGCGCGCGCAGGCGGTCCTTTAAGTCTGATGTGAAAGCCCACGGCTCAACCGTGGAGGGTCATTGGAAACTGGGGGACTTGAGTGCAGAAGAGGAAAGTGGAATTCCAAGTGTAGCGGTGAAATGCGTAGAGATTTGGAGGAACACCAGTGGCGAAGGCGACTTTCTGGTCTGTAACTGACGCTGAGGCGCGAAAGCGTGGGGAGCAAACAGGATTAGATACCCTGGTAGTCCACGCCGTAAACGATGAGTGCTAAGTGTTAGGGGGTTTCCGCCCCTTAGTGCTGCAGCTAACGCATTAAGCACTCCGCCTGGGGAGTACGGTCGCAAGACTGAAACTCAAAGGAATTGACGGGGGCCCGCACAAGCGGTGGAGCATGTGGTTTAATTCGAAGCAACGCGAAGAACCTTACCAGGTCTTGACATCCCGTTGACCACTGTAGAGATATAGTTTCCCCTTCGGGGGCAACGGTGACAGGTGGTGCATGGTTGTCGTCAGCTCGTGTCGTGAGATGTTGGGTTAAGTCCCGCAACGAGCGCAACCCTTGATCTTAGTTGCCATCATTTAGTTGGGCACTCTAAGGTGACTGCCGGTGACAAACCGGAGGAAGGTGGGGATGACGTCAAATCATCATGCCCCTTATGACCTGGGCTACACACGTGCTACAATGGACGATACAAACGGTTGCCAACTCGCGAGAGGGAGCTAATCCGATAAAGTCGTTCTCAGTTCGGATTGTAGGCTGCAACTCGCCTACATGAAGCCGGAATCGCTAGTAATCGCGGATCAGCATGCCGCGGTGAATACGTTCCCGGGCCTTGTACACACCGCCCGTCACACCACGAGAGTTTGTAACACCCGAAGTCGGTGAGGTAACCTTTTGGAGCCAGCCGCCGAAGGTGGGATAGATGATTGGGGTGAAGTCGTAACAAGGTAGCCGTATCGGAAGGTGCGGCTGGATCACCTCCTTTCTAAGGATTATTTCGGAATACAAACCTTGGGTTTGTAAGATTACGTTTTGCGTTCAGTTTTGAAGGTTTATGAAATTTAATAAAACTTCCAAGAGGGCCTATAGCTCAGCTGGTTAGAGCGCACGCCTGATAAGCGTGAGGTCGATGGTTCGAGTCCATTTAGGCCCACCATATATACCTCTTGGGGCCTTAGCTCAGCTGGGAGAGCGCCTGCCTTGCACGCAGGAGGTCAGCGGTTCGATCCCGCTAGGCTCCACCATTTTTTTGTTCTTTGAAAACTGGATAAAACGACATTGAAATTGTAACAAACACATTTATTTTTTAAGTTTTTTTATAGGCTTAATAACTTGGTTAAGTTATTAAGGGCGCACGGCGAATGCCTTGGCACTAGGAGCCGAAGAAGGACGGCACTAACACCGATATGCTTCGGGGAGCTGTAAGTGAGCTTTGATCCGGAGATTTCCGAATGGGGGAACCCACTACGTTTAATCGCGTAGTATCTTGACGTGAATACATAGCGTCTTGAAGGCAGACCCAGGGAACTGAAACATCTAAGTACCTGGAGGAAGAGAAAGAAAAATCGATTCCCTGAGTAGCGGCGAGCGAAACGGGAAGAGCCCAAACCAAGAGGCTTGCCTCTTGGGGTTGTAGGACACTCTATACGGAGTTACAAAAGAGCGAGTTAGATGAAGCGACTTGGAAAGGTCCGCCAGAGCAGGTAAAAGCCCTGTAGTCGAAAGTTCGTTCTCTCCTGAGTGGATCCTGAGTACGGCGGAACACGTGAAATTCCGTCGGAATCCGGGAGGACCATCTCCCAAGGCTAAATACTACCTAGTGACCGATAGTGAACCAGTACCGTGAGGGAAAGGTGAAAAGCACCCCGGAAGGGGAGTGAAAGAGATCCTGAAACCGTGTGCCTACAAGTAGTTAGAGCCCGTTAATGGGTGATAGCGTGCCTTTTGTAGAATGAACCGGCGAGTTACGATTACGTGCGAGGTTAAGCTTTAGAAGGCGGAGCCGCAGCGAAAGCGAGTCTGAATAGGGCGAAATAGTACGTGGTCGTAGACCCGAAACCAGGTGATCTACCCATGTCCAGGGTGAAGGTGAGGTAACACTTACTGGAGGCCCGAACCCACGCACGTTGAAAAGTGCGGGGATGAGGTGTGGGTAGCGGAGAAATTCCAATCGAACTTGGAGATAGCTGGTTCTCTCCGAAATAGCTTTAGGGCTAGCCTCGTGATGAGAATACTGGAGGTAGAGCACTGTTTGGACTAGGGGGCCATCCCGGTTTACCGAATTCAGACAAACTCCGAATGCCAGATATTTATACACGGGAGTCAGACTGCGAGTGATAAGATCCGTAGTCAAAAGGGAAACAGCCCAGACCACCAGCTAAGGTCCCAAAGTAATCGTTAAGTGGAAAAGGATGTGGCGTTGCACAGACAACCAGGATGTTGGCTTAGAAGCAGCCATCATTTAAAGAGTGCGTAATAGCTCACTGGTCGAGTGACGCTGCGCCGAAAATGTATCGGGGCTAAACGATTCACCGAAGCTGTGGATTGACATCTACGATGTCAGTGGTAGGAGAGCGTTCTAAGTGCGTTGAAGTCAGATCGGAAGGACTGGTGGAGCGCTTAGAAGTGAGAATGCCGGTATGAGTAGCGAAAGACGGGTGAGAATCCCGTCCACCGTATGACTAAGGTTTCCTGAGGAAGGCTCGTCCGCTCAGGGTTAGTCGGGACCTAAGCCGAGGCCGATAGGCGTAGGCGATGGACAACAGGTTGATATTCCTGTACCACCTCCTCACCGTTTGAGAAATGGGGGGACGCAGTAGGATAGGGTAAGCGCGCCGTTGGTTGTGCGCGTCCAAGCAGTAAGGCGTGTGTGTAGGCAAATCCGCACACTGTAACGTTGAGCTGTGATGGCGAGTCCGTATGGACGAAGTTCCTGATTTCACACTGCCAAGAAAAGCCTCTATCGAGGTGAGAGGTGCCCGTACCGCAAACCGACACAGGTAGTCGAGGAGAGAATCCTAAGGTGTGCGAGAGAACTCTCGTTAAGGAACTCGGCAAAATGACCCCGTAACTTCGGGAGAAGGGGTGCTCTTGAGCGTGCAAGCGCATGAGAGCCGCAGTGAATAGGCCCAGGCGACTGTTTAGCAAAAACACAGGTCTCTGCAAAACCGTAAGGTGACGTATAGGGGCTGACGCCTGCCCGGTGCTGGAAGGTTAAGAGGAGTGGTTAGCGCAAGCGAAGCTGCGAATTGAAGCCCCAGTAAACGGCGGCCGTAACTATAACGGTCCTAAGGTAGCGAAATTCCTTGTCGGGTAAGTTCCGACCCGCACGAAAGGCGTAACGATCTGGGCACTGTCTCAACGAGAGACTCGGTGAAATTATAGTACCTGTGAAGATGCAGGTTACCCGCGACAGGACGGAAAGACCCCGTGGAGCTTTACTGTAGCCTGATATTGAATTTTGGTACAACTTGTACAGGATAGGTAGGAGCCAGAGATCTCGGAGCGCCAGCTTCGAAGGAGGCGTCGGTGGGATACTACCCTGGTTGTATTGAAATTCTAACCCATGCCCCTTAGCGGGGCAGGAGACAGTGTCAGGCGGACAGTTTGACTGGGGCGGTCGCCTCCTAAAAGGTAACGGAGGCGCCCAAAGGTTCCCTCAGAATGGTTGGAAATCATTCGTAGAGTGTAAAGGCACAAGGGAGCTTGACTGCGAGACCTACAAGTCGAGCAGGGTCGAAAGACGGGCTTAGTGATCCGGTGGTTCCGCATGGAAGGGCCATCGCTCAACGGATAAAAGCTACCCCGGGGATAACAGGCTTATCTCCCCCAAGAGTCCACATCGACGGGGAGGTTTGGCACCTCGATGTCGGCTCATCGCATCCTGGGGCTGTAGTCGGTCCCAAGGGTTGGGCTGTTCGCCCATTAAAGCGGTACGCGAGCTGGGTTCAGAACGTCGTGAGACAGTTCGGTCCCTATCCGTCGTGGGCGTAGGAAATTTGAGAGGAGCTGTCCTTAGTACGAGAGGACCGGGATGGACACACCGCTGGTGTACCAGTTGTCTTGCCAAAGGCATCGCTGGGTAGCTATGTGTGGACGGGATAAGTGCTGAAAGCATCTAAGCATGAAGCCCCCCTCAAGATGAGATTTCCCATTACGCAAGTAAGTAAGATCCCTCAAAGACGATGAGGTAGATAGGTTCGAGGTGGAAGTGTGGTGACACATGGAGCTGACGAATACTAATCGATCGAGGACTTAACCAAAAAAGTTTGAAACATTCAATGCACCGTTTATCCAGTTTTGAAAGAATAAATCTTTCAATTAAATAAAAAGTCTAGTGATGATGGCAAAGAGGTCACACCCGTTCCCATACCGAACACGGAAGTTAAGCTCTTTAGCGCCGATGGTAGTTGGGGGCTTCCCCCTGTGAGAGTAGGACGTCGCTAGGCAAACAAAACAGTCAGCTGTGCGCTGACTGTTTTTTTATTGTATATTTTAAAAAACCTTGCTATGCGAGGGGTTCCAAAGAGCTTCTAGCTATGGACAAGAAAAAAACAGACGAACAATCAGGTATGTTGGTGAGTATCCGAGCAAAAATAATTGTTTCATCTTTTGTTGTTTATTTGAAAGGGAAGAGTAGCTTAATGATATTCGATCGGCATGCCAACCTGAATACAAATATGGAAACAGGAAGTTTTGAGTGTGTCTTTTGACACGGACCAGTACCCCAGCGTTTCACGCGAGAGCAAACCACCAGTTAGACTGGTGGTTCTGATTCATTGTAATCTTAGCGAGATATAGAAGGGGTTAGTAAGCTATTAACTAAGTCGGCTAAAATTTTCAAGCCTTCAGTGAAAGAATAAAATTAGAAGTTATGAAAACCCCAGCATTAGTGGATAGCTAAACATTCTGTAACTTTTTTTAAAATTAAATAATATCAATCACCATCAGTACGTTCTTATAAGACATAGTTAATATAGATAAGGGCTGTGATTTAAATTAAATATTGTTTGGGACTTAGGCCCTTTATTTTTGTTGTTAAAAATATGTTCTACACTAAAAATTTCCGGAACTAAAATTATTGTTGAAACTACATTAGCATTTAAGTAGCTCTATACATTTCTTAGAATAACCATATTTCACCGCATATTCTTATATGATACTGTAATCGAATTTTAGCTAGACACTTCGTTAAAGTTTGCTGCTATGTACATAAGTATCGTCAATAAAGTAGAAAATTTAGTTCTATTCGTCATTCTTCATCCTTATACTGTAAAGATTACATCAAAAAGGAGAGGAAATTTTGTGGATTGATGGCGTGTTTTCTGGTGGCGGTTTGAAGGGCTTTGCCTTAGTAGGGGCATATCAAGTATTAGAAGCTGAACATTTTCGATTTAAACGTGTAGCTGGTACAAGTGCAGGTGCCATTTTAGCTGCCTTTATTGCTGCGGGTTATAGTGGAAAAGAGATAGAAATGATGCTAGAAGAGTTAGATGTTCCTTCATTACTTGATCCAAGAAGAACAATTTTCCCTTTTCCTTTTATGAAATGGGTAAATGTTTATAATCACTTAGGTCTCTATAAAGGAAAGGCGTTAGAAAAATGGTTTTTCCAAAAGCTAGCTGCAAAAGGAGTATATACTTTTGGTGATCTGCCTAAAGATTCTCTTAAATTAGTAGCTTCAGATTTAACGAATGGTAGAATGATTGTTTTACCAGACGATTTGCATAAATATCAAATTGAAGCAAAGAATTTTTCAGTAGCTTGTGCGTTACGCATGAGTTGTGGTATACCTTTTTTCTTTGAACCAGTTACATTAAAGACTGGGAAGGGTGAATCGGTTATAGTGGATGGTGGTGTTTTAAGTAATTTTCCACTATGGATATTCGATGATAAAGAAGGTCGGAAAGTACGTCCGATTTTAGGTCTGAAACTTAGTAGAAGAAGAGAAGAACAATGTCCTCAAGAAATTAAGAATGGTCTAAATTTATTTGAGGCACTATTTTCAACTATGAAAGATGCACATGATGAAAGGTATATATCAAGACGACACGAAAGAGACATTATTTTTATTCCTGTAGAAGATTATAGTGCAACCCAATTTGATTTAAATGAAGAAACAAAAGAAACTCTATTAGAAATAGGAAGAAACCGTACAATTCAATTTTTACGAAATTGGCCAAGATTGAGGTTATAATTTTTCAAAAAAATAATTATAAAACTATTGACCAATGACAAATAGGGTGTTATTATATAAAAGTTGCTGTTGAGATATGCAGCTACTAAAATATAAAATAAAATAACTGTTTGACATTAAATATAAAACATGTTATTATATAAAAGTTAACTCTTACAGAAGAGTAAACAAAATGAACCTTGAAAACTGAACAAGCAAAACGTAATCAATAAAGTTTTAAGTAGCTAGTTTTGCTAGTGAACAAAACAAAAATTTTGGACATCAAACATGATGCCAGCAAAATTTGAGCTAATCAAATTTCTTTTATGGAGAGTTTGATCCTGGCTCAGGACGAACGCTGGCGGCGTGCCTAATACATGCAAGTCGAGCGAACAGAAAAGGAGCTTGCTCCTTTGACGTTAGCGGCGGACGGGTGAGTAACACGTGGGCAACCTACCCTATAGTTTGGGATAACTCCGGGAAACCGGGGCTAATACCGAATAATCTCTTTTGCCTCATGGTGAAAGACTGAAAGACGGTTTCGGCTGTCGCTATAGGATGGGCCCGCGGCGCATTAGCTAGTTGGTGAGGTAACGGCTCACCAAGGCGACGATGCGTAGCCGACCTGAGAGGGTGATCGGCCACACTGGGACTGAGACACGGCCCAGACTCCTACGGGAGGCAGCAGTAGGGAATCTTCCACAATGGGCGAAAGCCTGATGGAGCAACGCCGCGTGAGTGAAGAAGGTTTTCGGATCGTAAAACTCTGTTGTAAGGGAAGAACAAGTACAGTAGTAACTGGCTGTACCTTGACGGTACCTTATTAGAAAGCCACGGCTAACTACGTGCCAGCAGCCGCGGTAATACGTAGGTGGCAAGCGTTGTCCGGAATTATTGGGCGTAAAGCGCGCGCAGGCGGTCCTTTAAGTCTGATGTGAAAGCCCACGGCTCAACCGTGGAGGGTCATTGGAAACTGGGGGACTTGAGTGCAGAAGAGGAAAGTGGAATTCCAAGTGTAGCGGTGAAATGCGTAGAGATTTGGAGGAACACCAGTGGCGAAGGCGACTTTCTGGTCTGTAACTGACGCTGAGGCGCGAAAGCGTGGGGAGCAAACAGGATTAGATACCCTGGTAGTCCACGCCGTAAACGATGAGTGCTAAGTGTTAGGGGGTTTCCGCCCCTTAGTGCTGCAGCTAACGCATTAAGCACTCCGCCTGGGGAGTACGGTCGCAAGACTGAAACTCAAAGGAATTGACGGGGGCCCGCACAAGCGGTGGAGCATGTGGTTTAATTCGAAGCAACGCGAAGAACCTTACCAGGTCTTGACATCCCGTTGACCACTGTAGAGATATAGTTTCCCCTTCGGGGGCAACGGTGACAGGTGGTGCATGGTTGTCGTCAGCTCGTGTCGTGAGATGTTGGGTTAAGTCCCGCAACGAGCGCAACCCTTGATCTTAGTTGCCATCATTTAGTTGGGCACTCTAAGGTGACTGCCGGTGACAAACCGGAGGAAGGTGGGGATGACGTCAAATCATCATGCCCCTTATGACCTGGGCTACACACGTGCTACAATGGACGATACAAACGGTTGCCAACTCGCGAGAGGGAGCTAATCCGATAAAGTCGTTCTCAGTTCGGATTGTAGGCTGCAACTCGCCTACATGAAGCCGGAATCGCTAGTAATCGCGGATCAGCATGCCGCGGTGAATACGTTCCCGGGCCTTGTACACACCGCCCGTCACACCACGAGAGTTTGTAACACCCGAAGTCGGTGAGGTAACCTTTTAGAGCCAGCCGCCGAAGGTGGGATAGATGATTGGGGTGAAGTCGTAACAAGGTAGCCGTATCGGAAGGTGCGGCTGGATCACCTCCTTTCTAAGGATTATTTCGGAATACAAACCTTGGGTTTGTAAGATTACGTTTTGCGTTCAGTTTTGAAGGTTCATTCTATCTGAATGAAACACTTCAAAACTTGTTCTTTGAAAACTGGATAAAACGACATTGAAATTGTAACAAACACATTTATTTTTTAAGTTTTTTATAGGCTTAATAACTTGGTTAAGTTATTAAGGGCGCACGGCGAATGCCTTGGCACTAGGAGCCGAAGAAGGACGGCACTAACACCGATATGCTTCGGGGAGCTGTAAGTGAGCTTTGATCCGGAGATTTCCGAATGGGGGAACCCACTACGTTTAATCGCGTAGTATCTTGACGTGAATACATAGCGTCTTGAAGGCAGACCCAGGGAACTGAAACATCTAAGTACCTGGAGGAAGAGAAAGAAAAATCGATTCCCTGAGTAGCGGCGAGCGAAACGGGAAGAGCCCAAACCAAGAGGCTTGCCTCTTGGGGTTGTAGGACACTCTATACGGAGTTACAAAAGAGCGAGTTAGATGAAGCGACTTGGAAAGGTCCGCCAGAGCAGGTAAAAGCCCTGTAGTCGAAAGTTCGTTCTCTCCTGAGTGGATCCTGAGTACGGCGGAACACGTGAAATTCCGTCGGAATCCGGGAGGACCATCTCCCAAGGCTAAATACTACCTAGTGACCGATAGTGAACCAGTACCGTGAGGGAAAGGTGAAAAGCACCCCGGAAGGGGAGTGAAAGAGATCCTGAAACCGTGTGCCTACAAGTAGTTAGAGCCCGTTAATGGGTGATAGCGTGCCTTTTGTAGAATGAACCGGCGAGTTACGATTACGTGCAAGGTTAAGCTTTAGAAGGCGGAGCCGCAGCGAAAGCGAGTCTGAATAGGGCGAAATAGTACGTGGTCGTAGACCCGAAACCAGGTGATCTACCCATGTCCAGGGTGAAGGTGAGGTAACACTTACTGGAGGCCCGAACCCACGCACGTTGAAAAGTGCGGGGATGAGGTGTGGGTAGCGGAGAAATTCCAATCGAACTTGGAGATAGCTGGTTCTCTCCGAAATAGCTTTAGGGCTAGCCTCGTGATGAGAATACTGGAGGTAGAGCACTGTTTGGACTAGGGGGCCATCCCGGTTTACCGAATTCAGACAAACTCCGAATGCCAGATATTTATACACGGGAGTCAGACTGCGAGTGATAAGATCCGTAGTCAAAAGGGAAACAGCCCAGACCACCAGCTAAGGTCCCAAAGTAATCGTTAAGTGGAAAAGGATGTGGCGTTGCACAGACAACCAGGATGTTGGCTTAGAAGCAGCCATCATTTAAAGAGTGCGTAATAGCTCACTGGTCGAGTGACGCTGCGCCGAAAATGTATCGGGGCTAAACGATTCACCGAAGCTGTGGATTGACATCTACGATGTCAGTGGTAGGAGAGCGTTCTAAGTGCGTTGAAGTCAGATCGGAAGGACTGGTGGAGCGCTTAGAAGTGAGAATGCCGGTATGAGTAGCGAAAGACGGGTGAGAATCCCGTCCACCGTATGACTAAGGTTTCCTGAGGAAGGCTCGTCCGCTCAGGGTTAGTCGGGACCTAAGCCGAGGCCGATAGGCGTAGGCGATGGACAACAGGTTGATATTCCTGTACCACCTCCTCACCGTTTGAGAAATGGGGGGACGCAGTAGGATAGGGTAAGCGCGCCGTTGGTTGTGCGCGTCCAAGCAGTAAGGCGTGTGTGTAGGCAAATCCGCACACTGTAACGTTGAGCTGTGATGGCGAGTCCGTATGGACGAAGTTCCTGATTTCACACTGCCAAGAAAAGCCTCTATCGAGGTGAGAGGTGCCCGTACCGCAAACCGACACAGGTAGTCGAGGAGAGAATCCTAAGGTGTGCGAGAGAACTCTCGTTAAGGAACTCGGCAAAATGACCCCGTAACTTCGGGAGAAGGGGTGCTCTTGAGCGTGCAAGCGCATGAGAGCCGCAGTGAATAGGCCCAGGCGACTGTTTAGCAAAAACACAGGTCTCTGCAAAACCGTAAGGTGACGTATAGGGGCTGACGCCTGCCCGGTGCTGGAAGGTTAAGAGGAGTGGTTAGCGCAAGCGAAGCTGCGAATTGAAGCCCCAGTAAACGGCGGCCGTAACTATAACGGTCCTAAGGTAGCGAAATTCCTTGTCGGGTAAGTTCCGACCCGCACGAAAGGCGTAACGATCTGGGCACTGTCTCAACGAGAGACTCGGTGAAATTATAGTACCTGTGAAGATGCAGGTTACCCGCGACAGGACGGAAAGACCCCGTGGAGCTTTACTGTAGCCTGATATTGAATTTTGGTACAACTTGTACAGGATAGGTAGGAGCCAGAGATCTCGGAGCGCCAGCTTCGAAGGAGGCGTCGGTGGGATACTACCCTGGTTGTATTGAAATTCTAACCCATGCCCCTTAGCGGGGCAGGAGACAGTGTCAGGCGGACAGTTTGACTGGGGCGGTCGCCTCCTAAAAGGTAACGGAGGCGCCCAAAGGTTCCCTCAGAATGGTTGGAAATCATTCGTAGAGTGTAAAGGCACAAGGGAGCTTGACTGCGAGACCTACAAGTCGAGCAGGGTCGAAAGACGGGCTTAGTGATCCGGTGGTTCCGCATGGAAGGGCCATCGCTCAACGGATAAAAGCTACCCCGGGGATAACAGGCTTATCTCCCCCAAGAGTCCACATCGACGGGGAGGTTTGGCACCTCGATGTCGGCTCATCGCATCCTGGGGCTGTAGTCGGTCCCAAGGGTTGGGCTGTTCGCCCATTAAAGCGGTACGCGAGCTGGGTTCAGAACGTCGTGAGACAGTTCGGTCCCTATCCGTCGTGGGCGTAGGAAATTTGAGAGGAGCTGTCCTTAGTACGAGAGGACCGGGATGGACACACCGCTGGTGTACCAGTTGTCTTGCCAAAGGCATCGCTGGGTAGCTATGTGTGGACGGGATAAGTGCTGAAAGCATCTAAGCATGAAGCCCCCCTCAAGATGAGATTTCCCATTACGCAAGTAAGTAAGATCCCTCAAAGACGATGAGGTAGATAGGTTCGAGGTGGAAGTGTGGTGACACATGGAGCTGACGAATACTAATCGATCGAGGACTTAACCAAAAAAGTTTGAAACATTCAATGCGCCGTTTATTCAGTTTTGAAAGAATAAATCTTTCAATTAAATACAAAGTCTAGTGATGATGGCAAAGAGGTCACACCCGTTCCCATACCGAACACGGAAGTTAAGCTCTTTAGCGCCGATGGTAGTTGGGGGCTTCCCCCTGTGAGAGTAGGACGTCGCTAGGCAATAAAACAGTCAGCTGTATGCTGGCTGTTTTTTTACTTTCTCTTTTGATAACTTTTAACTCTACTAAAGAGATTGTTCAAAAGTGTTTTCTGAATTTAAAAAATGCAAATAAATGCCTTGAAAATGTAGTTAATTATTTGTATTGTTTATCTTAATTGTTATTTGTTAAAAATCTGAATTGTCTTTCTTTTATAAGTTCCTTGACAGTAGCAGTCCACGTTGTTAATCTTACAATTAATATTCTTTTAACTATAGGAGGAAGTTACGAAAATGTGGGAGACTAAATTTGCCAAAGAAGGTTTAACTTTTGATGATGTATTATTAGTACCAGCTCATTCCGAAGTACTACCGAAAGATGTTGATTTATCTGTTCAATTAACACCAAAGATTAAATTAAACATCCCAATGGTCAGCGCAGGTATGGATACAGTTACAGAGTCTAAAATGGCGATTGCTATGGCACGTCAAGGCGGTATCGGTATTATCCATAAAAACATGGGGATTGATGAGCAAGCTGAACAAGTAGAAAAAGTAAAACGTTCTGAAAATGGTGTTATTACAAACCCATTCTTCTTAACTCCGACACATCAAGTTTTCGATGCTGAGCATCTAATGGGTAAATACCGAATCTCTGGTGTTCCTATTGTTGATAGTATGGAAAATCAAAAGCTAGTAGGGATTATTACAAACCGTGATTTACGTTTTATCTCTGACTACTCTTTAAAAATTGAAGATGTAATGACGAAAGAAGATTTGATTACAGCACCAGTGGGAACGACTTTAGAGGATGCTGAAAAAATTCTTCAACAATATAAAATCGAAAAGCTTCCAATTGTAGATGAAGAAGGTAGATTAACTGGACTAATTACAATTAAGGATATCGAGAAAGTGATTGAATTCCCGAATGCTGCGAAAGATACACATGGCCGTTTATTAGTAGGCGCGGCAGTTGGTGTATCAAAAGATACGATGGTACGTATTGAGAAGCTTGTTGAAGCACAAGTTGACATTGTTGTAATCGATACGGCCCATGGTCATTCAGAAGGCGTATTACAAACAATTCGCTCAATCCGTGAGACTTACCCTGAGCTAGAAATCATCGCTGGTAATGTTGCTACAGGAGAAGGCGCACGTGCATTATTTGAAGCAGGAGCAGATGTTGTTAAAGTAGGTATCGGTCCTGGTTCTATTTGTACTACACGTGTTGTAGCAGGTGTAGGTGTACCACAAATTACAGCAGTATATGATTGTGCTACAGTAGCTCGTGAGCTAGGTAAAACAATAATTGCTGATGGTGGTATTAAATACTCTGGTGATATCGTAAAAGCTCTAGCAGCTGGAGGCAACGTTGTAATGCTTGGTTCTCTTCTAGCAGGTACATCTGAATCTCCTGGAGAAACAGAAATCTTCCAAGGCCGTCGCTTTAAAGTTTATCGTGGTATGGGTTCTATCGGCGCAATGGAAAAAGGTTCTAAAGATCGTTACTTCCAAGAGGATGCAAAAAAATTAGTACCTGAAGGTATTGAAGGCCGTCTTCCTTATAAAGGACCATTAGCTGATACAATCTACCAACTGATTGGTGGTATTCGCGCTGGAATGGGTTATTGTGGAGCTCCACATCTGGAGCACCTACGCGAGAATGCACAATTTGTTAGAATGACAGGTGCTGGTCTTCGTGAATCACATCCACATGATGTACAGATTACAAAAGAATCACCAAACTATTCCATGTAATATATTACTTGCAACTTTTATGCTTTCGCATCGTCTACAAAGATGGCGCGAGAGCATTTTTTTATGGTAGAGAGTCAACACGTTTGTTGTTATCTATGATAAAATGTCGAGGACAAGATTATTTTTTGGAGGGCTTTAAAGGTGAAAAAGAAAATGAACACCGTATTACGCTTACTCCTAATTCCTGTTTTATTATTTAGTATTTTTGCAGGTATTCCTGCAAAGGCAAATGCGGAAACAGATTTAGGATTAACAGTGGATGCTGCGATTTTAATTGATGCAGATTCAGGGAAAATTTTATTTGAACAAAATGCAGATACTTCACTAGGTATTGCAAGTATGACAAAGATGATGACTGAATACCTGTTATTGGACGCGATTGATGCAGGGAAAGTTAAATGGGATCAAGAATATCACGTAACAGATTATACGTATCGTATGTCTCAAAATCGTGCATTAAGTAATGTACCTTTACGTAGAGATGGCTCTTATACGATTCGTGAGTTATATGAGGCAATGGCAATCTATTCAGCAAATGCAGCAACCGTAGCTATTGCTGAAACGATCGCAGGTTCTGAAACTGAATTTTTAAAGTTAATGAATAAAAAAGCAGAAGAACTTGGTTTAGAGGGCTATAAATTTGTCAATTCTACTGGTCTTAATAATGCTGATTTATTTGGTATGCATCCATCAGGCACAGGCCCAGAAGATGAGAATGTGATGCCTGCAAAATCTGTAGCAAAATTAGCATATCATTTATTAAAAGATCACCCAAAGGTATTAGAAACATCTAAAATTGCAAAAAAGACATTCCGTGAAGGAACAGAAGATGCAATTAAAATGTCTAACTGGAACTTTATGTTACCGGGGTTAGTGTATGAATATCAAGGTGTAGATGGATTAAAGACAGGTACAACAAACTTTGCAGGTCACTGCTTCACAGGTACTGCAGAGCGCAATGGTACTCGTTTGATTGCAGTTGTAATGAAAGCTGTTGATGCAAATGGACAAGGGTCCTATGAAGCTCGCTTTGATGCCACAGCGAAATTATTTAACTACGGCTTTTCACAATTCTCAAAGCAAGAAATTTTACCAGGGAACTATACATTCAAAGATCAAAAAACAGTTAAAGTGACAAAAGGTAAAGAAGACAAAGTATCGATTGCAGTAAAAGAACCAATTTCATTTATGATTAAGTCTTCTGATAAAGACTTATATAAACCTACATTGGTTTTAGATAAAAAGAGTTTAGAGGCAGACGTTAAAAAAGGCACTGTTGTAGGAAAGGTCGTTATTGAACGCACAGAAGGCACAGATTACGGCTTTATCGATGGCAAGGATATTTCATCCGATGTTGTCACAACAGAGGCTGTAGAGCGTGCTAGCGGTATCTCATTGTTCTTCCAAGGTGTAGGTAACTTCTTCGGTAATTTATGGGGAGGCATTACAGACTTTGTTGGTGGATTGTTTTAATATTTAAATACGAGCACATGAATGCACTTAAGCATTCATGTGCTTTTTCACATTTTTACATGCTATAGCATACGCTAATAGGCGAAAGGATGTGGCTAAATGTGTGGCATTACAGGCTGGGCTAGTTTTCAAAAGGACTTAAGAACAAGTGACACAATATTAAAATCGATGACGCAAACATTAAATAAGAGAGGGCCAGATGATGAAAATATTTGGTGTAGTGAGCATATTGCATTTGGCCATCGACGGTTGGCTGTTATTGATTTAATCGGTGGCAAACAGCCAATGAAAAAAATCCATGATGGTTTGAACTATGTCATTACATATAATGGCGAACTTTATAATACAGAGGAGCTACGTAAGGAACTTCAAAAAAGAGGGCACAGCTTTACAACACAATCGGATACTGAAGTACTATTAACTGCCTATATTGAATGGAAAGAGCAGTGTGTAGAATTTCTAAATGGTATTTTTGCCTTCGGTATTTGGGATGAGCAAACACAGTCTTTATTTTTGTGTCGAGACCGACTAGGCGTAAAACCCTTGTATTATACAGAGCAACAAGAAGGTGTACTTTTTGCATCTGAAGTGAAGGCTCTGCTAGCACACCCTACGGTTCAAGCATGTGTAAATGTTGAAGGGTTGGCAAGTATGATGGCTGTAGGACCTTCTAGAGCGCCAGGTAAAACCCTTTTTCAAAATATTGAAGAATTACGACCTGGCTATGCTATGCGATTCTCTAGAGAAGAAGGTTTAAGAAAGTGGCCGTATTGGCAACTACAAAGCTGTAGACATGAAGAAACATTAGGAGAAACAATTGAACATGTTGGTTTTTTGTTAACGGATGCTATAGAACGTCAGCTAGTTTCGGATGTACCCATTTGTACGTTTCTTTCAGGAGGACTAGATTCCAGTATTATTACAGGCATTGCAGCAAATAGATTCCAACAGCAAAACCATCAATTGCATACGTATTCTATTGATTATGAAGATAATGAGCGCTTCTTTAACCCACATTCTTTCCAGACCTCCACGGATACGTACTGGATTCAAAAAATGACAGAAACTTTCAAGACAGCTCACCACGCAGAGGAAATCACTCAGCAACAGTTAATTGATTTATTAGTGGAATCGGTCATTGTTCGTGATTCCCCAGGTATGGCAGATGTAGATTCTTCGTTATTATGGTTTTGTCGTGAAATAAAAAGGGAATTTACTGTAGCGCTATCAGGAGAGTGTGCAGATGAAATTTTTGGTGGTTATCCATGGTTTAAAGATAGGACTACTGGTTTCCCTTGGATCCGTTCATTGTCTGCAAGAAGTGCATTACTCCAAGAGAAGTGGAACAAAAAATTAAAAATTGAAGCCTATGCACAACAACTATATTTACAAACAATAGCTGAAGTTCCTTTGCTAGATGGAGAAGGTCTAGCAGAGGCAAAGCATCGTGAAATGTCCTACTTAAATATGCTATGGTTCATGCAAACATTATTAGAGCGGAAGGATCGTATGAGTATGGGGGCAAGTTTAGAGGTACGTGTCCCTTTTGCAGATCATCGGCTTGTAGAATATGCCTGGAATATTCCGTGGGAAATGAAGAATTTAGATGGAATAGAAAAAGGATTACTTCGAAAATCAATGGCACATCTATTGCCGAATGAAGTGTTATATCGTAAAAAAAATCCTTATCCAAAAACATATCATCCTGTCTATACAGCAGGAGTGCAAAAATGGTTGAAGGAAATTCTACATGATAAAAATTCAATTTTGCATGAACTATTTGAACGACAAAAGCTTGCGGAGTTAATTGAATCGGGAGGTAGCTCTTTTCAGGTTCCGTGGTATGGGCAATTAATGGCAGGTCCCCAGCTTTTAGCTTATCTAGGGCAAATTCATACTTGGTTTGAGCATTATCAAATTCAATTAATTGAGACTTAATATAAAACGACCCATCTACGTAGATGGGTCATTTTTTTGTATACTCCAGCAATCCATCAACTGCTCAATGGATGATTCGATTGATTGTACGGGAATCCCTCCAAAACCTAATAAAAATTGAGCTTGTGAAGATTCATAATGATCTAGTCTATAGGCTGATAATGGATAAATACCGATTTCTGCTTGAGAGGCGAGCTGTTGTAATTGTTTTTCTGAAAATGTGTGTTGAACCTCTAATAAAATATGCATACCCGCTTGTTCACCAGTAATGTTAATGGATGATGAATATTTTTCTAAAATAGAAGTTAGTTTATCATGTTTTTTACGATAAATTTTACGCATACGATTGAGATGCTTTGCAAAATGCCCATCACCCATAAAATTTGCCACAATATGCTGATCAAAACGAGGCACCGTTGATGAGTAATAATTAAAGACATCGTTATAAGTAGCAAGTAGTTTAGGTGGAAGTACAAAATAAGCTACTCGCAAGGATGGCATTAAAGATTTAGTAAAAGTACTCATGTAAATAACTTTATCGTTTCGATCTAATGCGTGTAGGGCAGGAATTGGTTTTCCAGCATAACGAAATTCCGAATCATAATCATCCTCAATAATATAACGAGAGGTGCTTTGTGCCGCCCAATTTAAAGCTTGTGCTCGTCTTGTAGCAGATAATACAGCCCCAGTTGGGAATTGATGTGAGGGTGTAATATACACAACATTAGCATTTGTTTCTTCAAGATCATGAATAATTATGCCCTCTTCATCAACTGCAATTGGATAAACTTTTCGTTTATGCTGCGAAAACATTCGATGGACGGCAGGGTATCCTGGGTTTTCTAATGCAAAGCTGGTGTCCTCACTAAAAAGACGGAGAATCATAGGGAGGAGCTGCTCCGTCCCTGAACCAATAACAATTTGTTCAGGGTGGCATACAACACCACGGGATTGATATAAATAATTAGCAATCTCTGTGCGTAAAGACAGTTCACCCTGTGGTTCCCCTGTTAATAATAGCTCCTTTGAGGTATCGTCAAAAAGCTCTTTTGCATACTTTCTCCATGTTTGAAATGGAAAAGCATCGATATCAATAGATCCTGGATTAAAATCGATTTTGTAAGACTTTTTCTTAGGATGTTCATTAATGGACGCCACAGTATCTTGTTGAATGTAGGGCAGTTCATCTATTTCTTCTACAAAATAGCCAATACGTGATTTGGACATAATATAGCCTTCAGCTAAAAGCTGAGCATAGGCAATTTCAATTGTTGTTTGGGAAATGTTTAAAAAATCAGCTAATTTTCTTTTTGAAGGCAGTTTTTCTCCTACAGTTATTTTTTTAGAAATAATAGCTTCTTTAATACCGTTATAAAGCTGATCATAAAGCGGTTTATCACTATCTCTTTCAAGCTGGAATAAAAGCATATCCATGATCTGGAACCTCCTGACCCTATAAATATTTTAAAAACTGGATATTTTGATATGGTCAATTTCTATTATACTAAACTTCATCATAAAGGTGGAGGTTAGAAAATGAAACAAACAGGTACAGAGCTAGTAAAGCGTGGAATGGCAGAAATGCAAAAAGGCGGCGTCATTATGGATGTCATTAATGCAGAGCAAGCAAAAATTGCAGAAGCTGCAGGTGCTGTAGCAGTTATGGCATTAGAAAGAGTACCGTCAGATATTCGGAAAGCAGGTGGCGTTGCACGCATGGCCGATCCTCGTATTGTTGAGGAAGTGATGGGGGCTGTAACTATTCCTGTGATGGCCAAAGCACGTATTGGTCATATTGTTGAAGCACGTGTCTTAGAAGCAATGGGTGTTGATTATATTGATGAAAGTGAAGTTTTAACACCAGCAGATGAAGAGTACCATTTATTAAAAAGTGAATACACAGTACCGTTTGTGTGTGGCTGTCGCGATTTAGGGGAAGCAGCCCGTCGTATCGGGGAAGGTGCCTCGATGTTACGAACTAAAGGTGAACCAGGTACAGGGAATATTGTGGAGGCCGTTCGCCATATTCGTAAAGTAAATGCACAGGTTCGTAAAGTCGTAGGAATGACAGAGGATGAAGTAATGACAGAGGCGAAATTACTAGGAGCTCCTTTCGAGTTATTAAGAGAAATTAAACGTCTTGGTCGTTTACCAGTAGTAAACTTCGCAGCAGGAGGAGTGGCAACGCCTGCTGATGCAGCCTTAATGATGGAACTTGGAGCTGATGGCGTTTTCGTTGGTTCAGGTATTTTTAAATCTGAGAACCCTGAAAAATTTGCACGTGCCATTGTAGAGGCGACTACTCATTACAAAGACTATAAGCTTATTGCGGAAATATCAAAAGATCTCGGAGTGCCAATGAAGGGGATTGATATTGCACAGCTTGGACACAACGAGCGTATGCAAGAGCGAGGTTGGTAGCATGAAGCGAATTGGTGTATTAGCATTACAAGGAGCAGTTCGTGAGCATATACAAATGTTAGAAGCTCTTGGTTGTGAAGCAATTCAAGTAAAACAAAGAAAGGATTTAGGAAACCTAGATGGACTTGTGTTACCAGGTGGAGAAAGCACAACAATGAGAAAATTGCTGGATCGATTTGATCTGCTAGAGTCAATTCGTGGACTTGCACAGCAAGGATTACCGATGCTTGGTACATGTGCGGGATTAATTTATTAGCCAAGGATCTAATTGAAGATGAACAACATTTGGCTGTGATGGACGTGACTGTAGCAAGAAACTCATATGGACGTCAGGTGGATAGCTTCGAAGTACAACTAGATATTCCTAAAGTAGGTGTTGGGATTCCAGCAGTATTTATTCGTGCACCTCATATTGAAGCGGTAGGTAAAGGTGTAGAAATTCTTGCACAACATGAAGGGAAAATAATCTTGGCACAAGATGGCCATTTATTGGGTTGTTCGTTTCATCCCGAATTAACAGAGGATACACGAATTCTTGAATATTTTGTAACCTCTATGGTATGACTTGCAAAATTTGTTTTCATATAGTACAGTATGGTTAAATTTTAAATAACTGAACACGATGATGGGAAGTAGTAGCAAGCACGTTTTTTTTAGAGAGTCAGCGGTTGGTGGAAGCTGATAAAAGCACTTGTGAATCCGTCCTGGAGTTGCACAGTCGAAGTGAATGAAGTAGGCTGTAGCCGGCTGAAATGCCGTTATGAAATAAGTGGATTAGGCAGAAATATGTCTAGTCAATTAGGGTGGCAACGCGGGTAGCTCTCGTCCCTTTTTAGGGATGAGGGCTTTTTTGTGTTCATTTCGCTGCAACGATTTTCCATCATGAAGAAACTATTGGAGGTATGAAGATGTTAGATATTAAACGTGTCCGTGAGAATTTCACGGAAATTAAAGAGATGTTATTAACACGTAATGAAGACTTGGGAAACTTAGATGACTTTGAAGACTTAGATGCAAAACGTCGTGAATTGATTGCCAAAACAGAAGAATTAAAAGCAGAACGCAATAAAGTATCTGAACAAATCTCAGTTATGAAACGCAACAAAGAAAATGCTGATGAAGTCATTGCTCGTATGCGTCAGGTTGGCGATGAAATTAAAGAATTAGATGTACAATTAAATAATGTTGAAGAACGCTTTAAAGATATGATGATGCGTTTACCAAACATCCCACATGAATCTGTACCAGTAGGCACAACAGAGGACGACAATGTTGAAGAATATACGTGGGGTGAAATTCCGACATTTGATTTTGATATTAAAGCACACTGGGACCTTGCTACGGATTTAAAAATTGTAGACTTTGAACGTGGCGCGAAAGTAACAGGTAGCCGTTTCTTATTCTACCGTGGTCTTGGTGCTCGTTTAGAACGAGCATTAATGACATTCATGATGGATTTACATGCAGAGGAGCATGGTTACGAGGAAATGCTACCACCTGTCATTGTTAATCGAGATAGCCTAACAGGTACAGGGCAACTTCCGAAATTTGAGGAAGATGTATTCAAATTAGAGGAAACAGATTATTTTATGATTCCAACTGCAGAAGTACCAGTAACGAACTTCTACCGAGATGAGATTTTACCGGCTGAAGCTTTACCACAAGGCTTTGCAGCGTATAGTGCTTGCTTCCGTTCAGAAGCGGGATCTGCAGGTCGTGATACACGTGGTTTAATTCGTCAACACCAGTTCAATAAAGTAGAATTAGTACGTTTTGTAAAACCAGAGGAGTCATACGAACAATTAGAGCTACTAACAAGTCATGCAGAAAAAGTATTACAATTACTAGGCTTACCATATCGTAAGTTAAAAATGTGTACAGCTGATTTAGGTTTTACTGCAGCGAAAAAATATGATTTAGAAGTTTGGATTCCTGCACAAAACATGTACCGTGAAATTTCTTCTTGCTCTAACTTTGAGGATTTCCAGGCACGACGAGCAAATATCCGCTTCCGTCGTGAGCCAAATGCAAAACCAGAATATGTGCATACATTAAACGGCTCAGGTCTTGCCATTGGCCGTACAGTTGCTGCTCTTCTAGAAAACTACCAACAAGCTGATGGCAGCGTAGTAATTCCTGAAGTTTTAAGACCTTATATGGGCGGTAAAGAAGTAATCGCACCAAAATAAACAACAGATAAAGCTATTTTAGACAATTCCTTTATGGATGTTCTAAAATAGCTTTTTTGTGTTGCTAAAATTGAAATCTCTCATAATTTTTGAAAATTCGTTATAATGGGTAATATTCATGGGGACAAGGGGGAGAAATTCATGGAATTGCAACAATTTGCACAGGCTTTCAGTGAATTTGATAATGTTTTAATTACAGATGATAAAGGCTGTGCAATCTTTTATGATTTAGCAGATTTAAATATATTATTGGAAATCGGCTTAACACCAGATGAATTTTTTCACAGCACAGTGACTGATAATTATCAAAATTTATCACCTGAGACAAGTACTGTTTTTCAAGTCATACAAACAGGGCAGCCAGTTTTATACTATGAACAACAACTGACAACATTGAACGGTTTTAGTTATTTATCACTGAGTTCGACCTATCCCATTATGGAGCATGGAAAAGCCATTGGTGCCATTGAATTTTCAAAACATTTTTATGAAACTAAGCAAATTAAATACTTAGATAATTTCCTGGGACATAAATTATATCGAGATAATCATACAACCTATCGTTTAGAGGATTACATTACAACAAACGCCGAAATGAAAACTCAACTTGAAAAGGCACGTCGTAGTGCTCAAAAAAGTGCACCAGTTTTACTAACTGGGGAAACTGGAACTGGGAAAGATATAATCGCACAAGGCATACACAATGAAAGTGAACGCTATACAAAGCCGTTTATTACTTTGAACTGCTCAACATTAACAGAGGATAATATATTTACTCAGCTATACGGCTCGGACAATGAAGCAAAAAGTGGAAAGTTACAGGAGGCTAATGGAGGGACGCTACTCATTGACCACCTTAATTTATTGGATATATCTTTGCAAGCGAAACTTTTACATGCGGTAGATATAAAAGTGTTAAATGGTGAGCCCTTGGATATACGGTATATTACTACTGTCAATGAAGATGTGGACAAACTATTAGCTGAAAAAAGGCTACGCGAGGACTTATTTTATCGCTTAAATGTTCTTCAAATTGATTTGCCACCGCTAAGATTAAGGAAGGAAGATATTCCACTTATCCTTGATTTTTATATACAATTTTACAATGAACATACACTACAGAAAAATGTAAGCTATTGTAATGAAGTAATTCAGTTATTTTATGCCTATCATTGGCCGGGAAATGTGCGTGAACTAAAAAATGCCCTTGAATCGGCATATAATAATTTGCTTGGGGATGAAATACTTGTTGAACATGTTCCAGAGAGGATTAAAAAAAATGTTCAACATTCAACTCAATCGATCATGCAAAACAACCAAACTGGACATTTACGAGATTTAACGGAAGCCTACGAGCGTCTAATTATAGCGGAAAAGTTGCGTGAAACTGATGGACGATTAGCGGAAACAGCTAGACGTTTAGGTATTTCTCGTCAATTACTAAAATATAAGTGTTTAAAATATGAATTGTTGTAAAAAAAATTTTACAAAAAGGGGATAAAAATTTATCTCCTTTTTTCGTGTTATTAAATTTTTTATTATTTAGATAAATCTTCTGTAAACGATTATAAAGGGGTTGAGGATATGTCTAAAGTTGTGCAGCATACGATAATCGTGGGGCTAGCCTTATTTGCTATATTTTTTGGTGCTGGGAATTTAATATTTCCGCCATCCATAGGAAATAGTGCAGGGGAATCATGGATCTCCGCTCTGATGGGCTTTAGCTTAACGGGTGTTATTTTACCTGTGCTTGCGGTGTATGCAATTTATAATACTGGGGGAACTGTGGAAGCGCTCACAAGACCAATCGGAAATTGGTTTTATAAAGCCTTTAATACGGTCATGATGGTTTGTATTGGGATGGTTGTCACAATACCGAGGATGTCAGCGACAACTCATGAATTAGGAGTATCACAAATTATTCCGAACGTACCTTTAATTGTGTCAGTATTAGCATTTTTCGCGATTTGCTTTTACTTTGCGATGGACCAATCAAATGTGATTGATAAGATTGGAAAATGGTTGACGCCTGTTCTTGTTCTTATACTTATTATCCTCATTGGTAAAGGGGTATTAGACCCAATAGGAGCGGCAATTAATACAGGAGCAGAAAGAGTTTTTGCCAACTCCATAATAGCAGCCTATCAAACAGGAGATGTGGGAACAGGTATTCTTTGTGCGCCAATCTTTTTAGCAGCAATAGTTGGCTATGGCTATAAAGGGAAACAATCTAAAAAGGTCGCGCTTGGTGGAATGGCTATTGCTGCAATAGGGTTAATTGCAGTATATGGTGGCCTGCTCTATTTAGGGGCTACAAGTAGTGGCATCATCACAAATCCTGGCAGTGATACAGAACTATTAGCGGGCATTGCCTTTAGTGTCATTGGTAATTTGGGTAAAGCGTTACTAGCTATATGTGTTATTTTTGCCTGCTTAACATCAGCGATTGGCGTCATGGTCATATCCTCACAGTTTTTAAATGAACTAACAAAAGAGAAGTTTGGCTATAGAACGTGGGTCTTTATTATGTGTGTAGTAGGCGCAACTATTGGCTCCTTAGGTGTAGGTGCCATCGTCGAAATTACATTGCCGATTTTCTTGGTAATTTATCCAGTCATTATTGTACTTGTGCTACTGGGAGCCTTTGATCGTTTTGTACCAAATGCAGGAGCCTATAAAGGAACTGTACTATTTGCATTTATAGTAAGCGTCGTTGAAACATTTGCTAGCTATGAAATTACGATACCTGGTGTGACACAGTTGGTCATGCATTTACCATTGCAGTCTAGTGGATTTGCTTGGATTATGCCATCTATTGTTGGCTTTATTATCGGTACTATTTTGCATAAGGTGCTGAAAGCAGAAGATCCTGAAAAATCTACTTTTGGTATAGAAGAAATAGGAGTTGAAAAATGATGCAAATTATTTGTAACGCAAAGATATATACAGCAGATACTATTCAGCCATCTGCAACTGCTATGGTAATCGAAGGAAGAAAGATACTTTGGATTGGACAACAGGAAGATTTACCCCCCTATCAGGGAGAAATAATAGATTTACAAGGAAAGGTCATTATTCCTGGGATTATTGACGCTCATATGCATCCGATTATGTTAGCGGATGTTTTGGAACAAGTGGCTTGTTTACCTCCATATATTTATTCTATTGAGGATATAATTAATGCATTAGCAAACTTATGATGCAAGTCAGCGGGGATGGCTATTAGGCTGGGGCTATGATGAAGGGAAACTAAAGGAAAAAAGAGCGCCTTTAAAAGAGGACTTAGACCGTGCCTCTACAGAGTTACCTGTCATTGTTATGCGTACATGTGGTCATATTATATCGGTTAATAGTAAAGCATTAGCAATCGCAGGTATTACGAAGGATACGCTTGATCCACAGGGTGGACAAATCGATCGGGATGAAAATGGAGAACCTACAGGCGTACTGCGTGAAAATGCACGTAATCTAGTACTACAGCATTTACCTACACCATCTGAAGAAGAGATTGTCAAAAGGCTTCTAAAGCTATCACAAACTTTGGCATCCTATGGTGTAACAAGTATTACAGAATTAATGGCCACGGTAGCACCAATTGATTATTTAGGCCTGTATCGTAAAGCCCGAGAAAAAGGTTTTAAGCAACGCGTAGCAGTTTATTATATCTGGGAAGATATTCAACGATATGAGCTGTTGACAGCAAATACTATTGATCGTTCTGCAGGAGCCTATATCGGAGGCATTAAGCTATTTTCGGATGGCAGTGTTTCAGGCCGTACAGCACTTGTTTCTGAGCCATTTTTGGGAAGTGATGAAAAAGGCATAGCGATGACTTCGAAAGAGGAGCTGCTAGCGGCTGCTGCGGTAGCAAAAGAATATGGTATTCAATTAGTGGTTCATGCAATGGGGGACAGAGCCATTGATCTAATTGTCGACACATTTTATGAGGAAAAGGCTTGGTTAACAGATGCACCGTCTGTTCGTATTGAGCATGCAGCCATGCCATCTAAAAGTGCCTTGCAAAAAGCTGCTGAATGGGGGATAGGCTTTGTGCCACAACCCATCTTCTTATTTTGTGAAATTGAGAGTTATTTAGAGAATCTAGGGCTAGAAAAAACACAGACATTATATGGTGTACAAACATTTCTCAAGAGGGGGATTGCGACAGCGCTCTCTTCAGATGCGCCTGCTACATCATGGGCAGAAGCGGCTAATCCCTTTGTTACGATACAAGCAGCTGTTACACGAGCAGCCTATGATGGAACAGATTTAGGTACCGCAGAAAAAATCTCTGTAGAGGAGGCATTACAGCTATACACAGTTGATGCCAAGACGATGATTCGTATGGAGAACGTTGGTCAGTTAAAAGAGGGCTATGAAGCTAATTTTGTTGTACTAACAGACGATTTGTTGACGCTTTCACATAACCAGCTTATGCATGTAAAACCATTCGCTACATATATCGAAGGAGAATGTGTTTTTACACAATCCACTATTCAAGCTCAATAAATTAGTTATGAAGATGGTCGCTGCTACGACATATTTCATATATATCGCCATTCCCTTAAATATTAAAGAAGGTGTCTCATTAGGAGGCACCTTCTTTAAAGACCATTTACATCGTTGGAAGCTAATCGTGCTTTTTTCTCAGCTTTTTTACGGTCTCGTAATGCCTTAAAAAAGTCTGTTAAAATTTGACCACATTCCTCGGCTAAAATCCCTTCTGTTACATCACATTCATGATTAAAGCGTTCATCATTTAATAAATGGTAAAGAGAATCTACACAGCCAGCTTTTTGATCTCTTGCCCCATAAACAACTCGGGGTACACGTGATTGGAGAATGGCTCCTGCACACATTGGACAAGGCTCCAATGTAACATAAAGAGTAGTATCCTCCAGTCGCCAACTCCCTATTTTTTTGCAGGCTTCTTGAATCACTAACAGCTCCGCATGTGTTGTTGCATTTTGCGTTGTTTCTCTTAAATTATGCGCACGTGCAATGATTTTTCCTTCATAAACAAGTACTGCACCAATTGGTACTTCCCCAAGTAATGCAGCCTGTTGAGCTTCCTCTAATGCTTGTTTCATAAATAAACGATCTGCGTCAAAAATATCCACTCATATCTCTCCTTAACAGTAGTGTAGCGTGCTGAATTGGTAATTGCTACTTTTAACTTCTTTTCGGATGTTATATTCATCTAAAATCATTGCAGCCATGCGTAAGTGATTGATATGTAATATGTCGAAGCATAAATACTTGTTGACATTCCTTATATATCCATATATATTTATATATGAACATATGCTCATATATAAATATTGAAGAATGGGGTAAACTTCTATGGATGAAAAATTAAACAGTTCAGAAATGCAAAAAATATTGATCAGCATTTAGATGAAGAGACATTATTTGTAGTATCTCAGACTTTTAAAGCCTTGAGTGATCCAACACGAATTCGTATTTTAAACTTACTTTGTTCAGATGAACATTCTGTTAATGATATTGCAGAAATTTTAGATTTAGGCCAATCAACCGTTTCCCACCAATTACGCTTTCTTAAAAATTTAAGATTGGTGAAATTTAGGAGAGAAGGAACAACCATATATTATTCTAAGGACGATGATCACATTATGAATTTATTGAAGCAGGCTATTGAGCATGCGGCTCATAACTAAAATGAAATGGGGGAATAACAATGGGACATCAACACGACCATGGCCATGATCATACACATGGTGCAAATAAAAAGGTATTATTACTGTCGTTTATTATTATTACAGGGTATATGGTAGTGGAAGCCATTGGTGGCTTTTTAACAAATAGTTTGGCTCTTTTATCAGATGCAGGGCATATGTTAAGCGACTCTATCTCTTTAGGCATAGCAATGTTAGCTTTTATGTTTGGGGAAAAAGCTGCAAGCTATAGTAAAACATACGGCTATAAACGATTTGAGATTCTAGCTGCAGTATTGAATGGCATTACATTAATAGGAATCGCATTATTTATTTTCTATGAAGCAATTGAACGATTTACAAACCCACCAGAAGTAGCTACAACTGGAATGCTTATAATTAGTATAATTGGTTTGTTCGTAAACATTTTAGTTGCCTGGATTATGATGCGTGGAAGTGATACAAAGGATAATTTAAATATGCGCGGAGCATTTTTACATGTACTAAGTGATATGCTAGGGTCTGTAGGCGCTATTGTTGCGGCACTATTAATTATGTTTTTTGGCTGGGGCTGGGCAGATCCTCTTGCAAGCGTTATTGTTGCATTATTGGTCGTACGAAGTGGCTACCATGTCACAAAAGCCTCCATTCATGTCTTAATGGAGGGGACACCTTCAAATGTAGATGTTCAGGAGATTATTCAGTTAATAGAGCAGACTGATGGAATAGAAAGTATCCACGATTTACACATCTGGACAATTACTAGTGGAACGAATGCATTATCCTGTCATGCGGTTGTAAATGATCAATTGAAAATAGCTGAGAGTGAGCATATCTTGCGGAAAATTGAACATAATCTTCAACATAAGGGCATTAAGCATGTAACAATTCAATTAGAAACATCCTTACATCGACATGATAATTCTATTTTATGTAAATTAGAAAATGACCATGAACATCATCACGATGAAAAATAAAATTTTTTATGACTTGTATACCCTTCTTGGGTATAGTATGATAATTACAAATAGGAGGTGTAGTGAATGGAGGAGACAGTAAAAGAGGAAGCTTGTCATACAGAGGAAGCTACGTCTTGCCGAAAAAGTCATCACCCTGAGCGTGTGAAAAAGGATTTAACAACTCGCTTAAATCGAATTGAAGGTCAGATTCGAGGTATTAAGGGAATGATTGATAAAGACGTTTACTGTGATGATATTATTACGCAACTATCTGCTACACAATCTGCATTAAATAGTGTGGCAAAAATATTATTAGAAGGTCATTTAAAGGGCTGTGTTGTGGATCGTCTATCAGAGGGCGATGAAGCAGTATTAGATGAGTTAGTAATAACGATTCAAAAGTTAATGAAAAAATAGATTGAAAACATACAAAAGGAGAGATTTTATTATGCAAAACGTAACATTAAACGTACAAGGAATGTCATGTGGTCATTGTGTAAACGCGGTTGAAAAAAACGTTGGTGCTTTAGCTGGTGTTGAACAAGTAAAAGTAAATTTAGCAGAAGGTTTAGTTGATGTTGCATTTGACGATGCACAAGTATCACTTGATCAAATTAAAGAGACAATTGATGATCAAGGCTATGAAGTAAAATAAAATTTGTAGAGTGCTTCTGTGGCACTCTCTTATTTTCAAAAATATATACCCCTAGTCGGTATAAGGAGAGGTGAAAGGTAAATGAGTTCTGATCATAAGGAAGCTAATTTGCAAATTACAGGGATGACATGTGCGGCCTGTGCCACTCGAATAGAAAAAGGGTTAAATAAAATGGATGGTGTAGAACATGCAACAGTAAATTTAGCACTTGAAAAATCATCTATTAAATATGACCCAACTAAACTAAGTGAAGCAGATTTTGAAAAGAAAATAGAAGCACTTGGCTATGGTGTTGTTAAACAAAAAGCTGAACTTGATATTACAGGTATGACATGTGCAGCCTGTGCGACTCGCATTGAAAAAGGGTTAAATAAACTAAGTGGTATTTCCTCTGCTAATGTCAACTTAGCACTGGAAAAAGCGATGATTGAGTTTAATCCTTCGGAAGTATCCATCGCAGATATCATTACAAAAGTTGAGAAGCTAGGCTATGGGGCACATCAAAAGGCAGATGAGCGGGAAACAGTGGATCATCGTGAAAAAGCTATCAAACAGCAACAACATAAATTTATTTTATCGGCAATACTTTCTTTACCACTGCTTTGGACGATGGTTGGTCATTTTTCCTTTACGTCATTTTTATATGTTCCAGAATTTCTAATGAATCCATGGGTCCAAATGGTATTGGCTACGCCAGTGCAATTTATTATTGGTAAACAATTTTATGTAGGGGCATATAAAGCATTACGCAATGGTAGTGCAAATATGGATGTGCTTGTTGTGATGGGGACATCAGCGGCCTATTTCTATAGTGTCTATCAAGCGATTGTAACGATAGGATCACATCATGGTCCACATCTTTATTTTGAAACGAGTGCTGTATTAATTACACTTATTTTATTAGGTAAATTATTTGAGGCAAAGGCAAAAGGACGCTCATCTGAAGCCATAAAAAAACTAATGGGACTTCAGGCAAAGACAGCAATCGTTGTACGTGACGGTATAGAAAAGGAGGTCCCATTAGAAGAAGTTATCATTGGCGATGTTATTTTAGTGAAACCAGGTGAAAAAATTCCTGTAGATGGTGAGGTAATAGAGGGGACAACAGCTGTTGATGAATCGATGCTAACAGGAGAAAGTCTACCAGTTGATAAAAAGCAAGGTGATCTATTATTTGGCTCAACTATTAACAAAAATGGTTTTATTAAAATGACTGCAACAAAGGTTGGACGTGATACAGCATTAGCACAAATTATTAAAGTGGTCGAAGATGCTCAAGGATCGAAAGCACCTATTCAACGTTTAGCAGATCAGATTTCAGGGATTTTCGTACCTATTGTTGTTGGCATAGCCATTGTAACCTTTTTAATTTGGATTATTTGGGTCCGTCCAGGGGAATTTACACCTGCTTTAGAGGTATTAATCGCAGTTCTTGTCATTGCTTGTCCATGTGCACTTGGGTTAGCAACACCAACTTCAATAATGGCAGGCTCTGGACGTGCAGCTGAGTTTGGTATTTTATTTAAAGGTGGAGAACATTTAGAGCAAACACAAGGCATAGATACAGTTGTTGTAGATAAAACAGGAACAGTGACACATGGTAAACCTGAGCTTACAGATGTTCTGTTAGCGCCAGAGCAAGATGAAGCACGTTTTTTATCCTTAATCGGGGCAGCAGAGAAGCAGTCAGAGCATCCACTAGCAGAAGCCATTGTTCAAGGCATAGAAAAACGCGGCATAGCTTTAGGTGACGTTCAGTTCTTTGAAGCAATACCGGGTTATGGTGTGCAGGCAACTGTCTCAGGTCAAGGTGTTATCATTGGCACACGTAAATTAATGCAACAATATGGTATTCATATTAATGATATTTTACCAACAATGGAGCAACTAGAACGAAATGGTAAGACAGCCATGTTAGCAGCCATCAATGGGCAATATGCAGGTTTAGTAGCTGTAGCTGATACCGTGAAAGATACATCAAAAGAAGCTATTCGTCGTTTACAGGATATGGGTATTACGGTCATCATGATGACTGGTGATAACGAGCGTACTGCTCAAGCAATTGGAACAGAGGTAGGCGTGAATCATGTTATTGCAGAAGTCTTACCAGAAGGTAAAGCTGATGAAGTAAAAAAACTTCAAGCCCAAGGGAAAAAAGTGGCGATGGTAGGTGATGGTATTAATGATGCACCTGCCTTAGCAACAGCGAATATTGGGATGGCAATTGGTACAGGGACAGATGTGGCAATGGAAGCAGCAGATATTACGCTTATTCGTGGAGATTTAAATAGTATCGCGGATGCCATTCTAATGAGTAGAAAAACAATGCGTAATATTAAACAAAATCTATTTTGGGCATTTGCTTATAATACATTAGGTATTCCAATTGCTGCACTCGGTCTGCTTGCTCCATGGGTAGCAGGCGCAGCGATGGCCTTTAGTTCAGTTTCGGTCGTATTAAATGCACTTCGTTTACAACGAGTGAAATTATAGAAAAAAGTAGTACAGACACAGATACTGAGTTTGTACTACTTTTTTATTAGTATGGGAATTGGATGGATAGTGTAAATCTCGACTTATGCATATTTTTTATAAAAGGGTGTTTTATTGAAGTATTAGTTAGGCAGAATTATCTTAGCTTAGATAATTACAAGTTAAATATTCTCGAATTAAATAGCTATCAATGATCTAGAAAAAAATTATCATTCTCTTATAGTATAACGCTAAAAATCTTGTTCAATAAGATTTTTTAATTCTGTAAATCTATAACGGCTTAAGTTAATCATGTGATTACAATGATGTAATTTCACATTGTATGACTTCATGTAGTGATCTGCTTCTATGTATTCAATTTCATTTAAGGATACTAAATAAGATTGGTGTGTACGATAAAAATTAGAGCTATTGAGAATTTCCTCCAATTTATTCAAATTCTCTGAACATTCTATTGGTTCTGTATCTCTTAAATGGATCATAGTTTTCCTACCTTTTTTTTCTATATATAGAATTGAACTGATGTCAATTAAAGAGATTTTACCATTTGTTTTAATACCAATTTTTCTTTTCTTTTTATGTGTATAGCTTAGACGATCGAGAGTCTGTTTTAGTCGTACTATATTAATTGGCTTAATAATAAAATCCTCAGGATAATATTTGTATCCCTGTAAAGCGAAGTCTTGATATGCACTCATAAAAATAATTTTTATTTTTGGATGATTTTCTTTTAAAAATTGTGCAACATCAAATCCGTTAGTAACAGGCATATTAATATCCAATAATATTACATCAATTAGCGTACCTTGCTCTAGGGCAATGAACAACTCACTCACATTTGTTGTACTTAATACTATATCAATATTTGGTGATATTTTTATAATTTCATTTATCTCATTAAGAATTAATTCTTGATCGTCAATAATGGAAAGTTTTACAGACCGCATTTTTTCTAAAATTATTCCTGTTCATCAGGTAGTTCTGGCTCATATGAAAACCAAAAGCAACTACTCACTGTTGTAATAGAATTAAAAAATAATGAGATAATTCCAATGATATAAGTTATTATTTTTATCATAATAAATCTGGCCCCTTTGATGTGATTTTATTTATAAAATACTCTGTAGATAATACAATTTTCTCCCATAACGCTGTTAATGTTATACTTTGGAAAATTAAAGGTAACCAAATGCAATACATTATTGAGTAAGGAAAAAACAAGCTTACACCGGCGAATATTACATATATGGTAATTGCAGTTATTTTTAATCTTAATATACTATCTTTATTAAAAATATGCTTCTTCTTATGCAATACGGGTGCCTTTACCATAGTAATTAAGAAACTAAAAAGTAAGAACAATAATAGTAATTTGTTATGAGATGATAAAAAATCTGTATATTTTACACAAATGATTGTCAGAGAAATAATTTGTATTGTACTAAAAACAAGGCAAAAATAATACCGAGTGAAATGAGAGCCACCAGAAAACATCCTTAATAGAGCACCCGTAAGCAAAGCTACTAAGGTTTCTGGTAAAATTCCAAATGGCCAAACAAGTAAACAAACTATTACAATTTGATTAAGCCCTGATATTATCCATTCTAGGCCATAGCGAATCTTATTTTTACTTTTTTTAAACTGTGGATTTTCAGCAATTACAAGATTTGATAGGTTTGTTGCCAATGTATTTGGCATGAGAAGTTTAAGCATAATGTCCTCCGTATGGTATTTTTACAATAAATGTAATCATGTCATCTATAACTTCTAGATGAATGTGACCTCCGTAATTTAAGACAATATTCTCAACAATGCTCAATCCTTGTCCATTGTTTGAGGCATTATTTTTTGTTGTGAAACCTCTATTGAAAATTTTATTAATACTTTTTTGTAATACTTCTTCAACCATGAAATTACTCAATTCTATTATAAAGAATTTTTTATCTCGATAAATTTTTAAATTAATATATCGCTTTTCCTTATCTAATTGTTCTACAGCTTCAATTGCATTAAGTAGTAAATTACCTAATATTCTATTCGTTTCATAAAACTTACATGGGAAGTTGGATAAATCGTCAGAAATGTGGTAGTAGATATTAATTCCTTTATTAATTGCTTTTTCTTTGTAAGAAAGCAATAACCCACCAATGGCTTCTGATGCTACAGGTAATACATCACTTATATATGAAGTTTCATCCAAAACTGAATTAATATAGTCAATTGATTCTCTATACTTCTCATTATTTAGCATTTTCTTTAAAGCCAAAATGTGATGAATAAAGTCATGTCTAAGCGAACGTATTGTTCCAATCTGTTTTAAAATATCTTCTTCATATTGAATATCTATAGAAGCGGTAAGATTTTCAATTTTAGTAACCATATGATGATGAATTAAATACAACACTGATAATGTAATAATTACTACTAAAATTGTAGATAATAAATGAAAAAATTTTAACTGATTGTACTCAAATATGAAGATATAAAATAAAAAAAGAGTACCGAATAATAAAAATAATACAGACATCATTTTATGGTTTTTATTTTCTATTTTTCTAAACGAAATTGGAAGTTTAAATTTAGTTGTTTTTAGTATTATAAAAATAATTCCCATTATAAGAAGATTAGGTATAAGTCTAACTAAAGGTGAAGTATTTAATGATATGTATGGAACTTCCTTTAAAAGAAGCGATCCTAGTACTTCAGATACTATTAAAGAAATACAACCTAGCAATATAGCGGTAATAGAAGCTAAAAAATTTAGATTAGTGGCAAATGTTAACAAAAATCCAATTATTAAAATTAATATAATTAGGTATAAACCGGGTGACAATACTTCCTTTATCATTACCAAAACAATACTTCCATAGAAGCTAACAACCAATATTGGTATTAATCTAGTTTTGAAAGATATACCAATAAACTTGTATCCTACACAAATAATAAAAAATGTCTCCAAAAACGCCCCAAAAACGCCAAGCACCACTACTATTTCCCTCCTGATTTTACAAATATAACATAAAAACATGTAATTAAGTACATGTTTTTGTCTTTTTTTATATAAAAAGAAAGAAATAGGGTTTTCTTTTTTCTTATTAGTACTAAATACGCCAGAATTGGCACCAACTAAACATTGGTAATTAAATAAATTAGTATATTTGGTAAAATTAAATTGTATTAAATAAAAATTGGGTTTTATGGTAGATGTGCTTTTATATCTGAATCCTAGATACAGAGATAATAAAGTCTATAAAGTATACGTGAAAAAATAGAACGGTTGTCTGGAGTGATCCAAAAGATATTAGTTAAATCCACAAACGATGAGACATTTCAAGTTTCCGATAATGAACTATTCATTAAGGATCGCTGGATTTATATAAGAATTAGCAATATGAGAAGCATTAATATTAATACAGAGGTTATTTATTAATAATGTTGAAAAATGCAAGGCAAAAACATAGAGGTGAAAAATGAAATTATTAATTCAATTTAGCATGAAAAATGCTTTAGTTTTGTTTTTGATAATCCTTCTTATTATATCGGGTGGCATTTATTCGCTAAAAGAGATGAATATGGAAAAATATCCGAAGGTTAATATTCCATATTTAACTGTGATTATACCTTACCCAGGTGCTTCGCCAGAACAATCGATGAATGATATCGGAGAGAAAATGGAAAGAGAATTCCTGAATCTTGAAGGAGCAAAGAATGTTTATACAGATGGAGTTGCTAATGCTGCATATTCAACAATAGAGTTCGATATGTCTATTGATATGGAGCTAGCAGAGCAAACAGTGAGGACAAGTGTGGCTAAGATGCAACTACCAGATTTAGCTGAAGAACCTCAATTTGAAATATCTAGTCCTGATGATAATCCTGTTGTCTTTTCCTTGGGTATTTATAATGCTGGAAATTTTGAGGGTGTTCAAGCTTTCGTAAAAGAAAATATCATTCCTAGTATTGAGGGTATTGAAGGTGTAAGTGAAGTCGAGATCGGTGGAACTATGGAAAGATATGTGTTTGTACGACTATTACCAGAACAATTGGTGATGAGAGGACTTACAATTGATGATGTTAGAGTCGCCATTAAAGCAAACAATCTATCGATGCCAATGGGTGATATTTTAGTATCAAATGAAGTATTGCCAGTTCGAGTAAATAAAGAACTTAAATCAATTGACGATGTTAAACAAATAAAGATTTTCACTGAGGTAGAGAATTGGGACAACGATAAAGCTATACATAAAACTATTACTTTAGGTGAGATTGCTGAAGTTACGTATGAAAGTAAAAATTCAAATAATATCACTCGAATAAATGGAGAACAGGGCGTAAGTGTAGGAATTATAACTAAAAGTGGAGCTAATGTAGTTGATATTGTTGATCAGGTAAAAGAGAAAATAGAGAAACTAGAAATTCCTCAGGATTACGAAATAGAAGTATTACGAGATCAATCCATTGAAATTAAGCAATCAGTATACTCTATGCTTAGAGAAGCTATCTTAGGTTCACTAATGGCTGTTATTGTAACCTTGTTGTTTTTAAAAAACATCCGTTCCACTTTTATTGCTGTTATCTCTATACCAGTATCCATACTTGCATCTTTTCTTCTAATGAAAGCAATGGACTATACTTTAAACATTATGACACTTGCAGGGATTGCAATAGCTGTCGGGCGAGTTGTGGATGATTCAATTGTTGTCATTGAAAATGTATTTAGAAGGGTTAGGTCATCTAAGGAAAGAAATGATCACCTCATACTGCAAGCTACAGGTGAAGTAGCATCTGCTATCACTTCTTCTACTATTACAACCGTAGCTGTTTTTTTACCATTAGCTTTTGTACCAGGAATTGTTGGGAGTTTTTTTAAACCACTTGCATGGACTATCGTAATATCACTATTGATTTCATTAATTGTTGCTGTTACTATTGTTCCGCTCTTGTCAAGAATTTTTCTATTGAAAATTACTCCAAATGAACATAAAGAAAATATACTACAAATTTGGTATCGCAAAATTTTAACTAGAGTGTTAAAACATCGCTTTGTAACCCTATTTGCATCAATATTGATTCTAGTTACTTCTGTCGCATTAATTGTTCCTAAGGTAGGAACAACTTTCCTTCCTCAAGAAAACGTCAATAACTTCGATGTGGAAATTACAATGGAAAAGGGAACTACCCCGAGGAAACATTGAAAGTCACGAGTAAGGTTGAAAAAATCTTATTAGAACAAAAGGAAATTAATTTAGTAAATACCAGTATTGATGGGAAATCCGAAAAAGCAGAGATTTCATTTGTTGTAAAAGATTCTGTTGAAAATATAGATGACTTTGTTAAGGGTTTACGATCTCAGTTTACAAGTATTCCTGAGCCAGAAGGCATAACTCTGTCTGGTGTGGGAGGAATTATTGGTGGTTCTGAAAGTAGATATGTTCTTGTCGTAAAAGGAGCAAATTCAAAAGATATAGAAGAAGCTAGTGATCAAATTATTGCTTCTTTAAAAAGAGTAGAAGGGATAGAAAATATAGGTTCTTCTTTAGAAGGAGAAGAACCTGAAATAATTATTGATTTAGATGAAGATAAGCTTGCTGAAAAAGGTCTAATGCCAGCTATGGTGGCGCAAAGTCTTCGGACACTAATTAGTGGTGATATTTTAACGACTATGAGGGTAAGAGACGAAATTAATGAAATAAATATAGGGCTAAAGATGGATAACGTAACATCGTTGGAAGAACTTGGTAAACAAAAAATTAATAATATTATGGGGGAACCAGTAGCTCTTAATGAGATTGGCGAATTGAAAAAAGTTGATAATATCTCAGCTATTTCTCATTTGAATGGACATGAGTATATTATGATCTATGGGACAATTGTTGACGAAAAAATTGGAAATGTAATTAAAAAAGCGGATGAAACAATAGATAATTTGGATTTACCGAATAATGTTAATTATTACAAAGAAGGTGTATCTGCATCAATGACAGATGGCTTCACAGAGCTATCTATAGCTATAATTGTTAGTATTTTCCTGGTCTATTTAGTAATGGTCATTGCTTTTAGAGAAGGAAAAGCACCTTTTGTAATTTTATTTGCTATACCATTTTCTATCATTGGAGCACTAATTGGTCTTTACATTGTTAATGAGCCTATTGGTATGCCTGCAATGATCGGATTACTCATGTTGAATGGTATTGTCGTAACAAATGCTATAGTCCTAGTTGATAAGATAAAGAAAAATGAAAGTAGTGGTATGACTAAATATGAAGCCTTAATTGAAGCTGGGGTTGTACGTATTCGACCAATCTTAATGACAGCTATTGCAACAATTGGTGCTTTAATCCCAATGGCTATATCTAATGACACTGGGATGGTTTCTAAATCGCTCTCTGTAGTTGTAATAGGTGGACTATCCACTTCTACATTTTTAACGCTCTTTATTGTCCCAGTACTATACAGCATATTCACACCTAAATTAGAAAATGTAACGAAGTAGATGTAATAGCTAATACAAGTTTTTCTTATATATTGAAGTATTTAATTAACTATATGGAAGAGTGGTAATTTCTATTGTTAGTTGGAAATGGTTTAGACATGGTTGATTTAGATCGCATAGAGAAAATGTTAAAAAGAATGAGAGATGGATTATTGAGAAAGTACTCTCAAAAAGAGAAAGAGCTTATTACTTAGATCTCAATGGCAGAGAAAATAAATTAGCTTGGGTTGGTAAATGTTTTGCTATTAAAGAAGCAACATTTAAAGCCATTAATCAACTGATTTATGGGAATTTCAATTTTTTGAATATTGAATTTATAGTTGATGAAAATGGGAAGCCCAACATTTATTCAACCAAAATTGATTTTAAAGAAAAGGGGATCTTTCTACATCACTCGATAAGCCTTACATCCAAAACTGTTACGGCGTTTGTTACTGCTGAAAAATTAAAGGAGGTGACCACTAATGAAAATTAAAGCGAATCCAATTCAAATTAAGAACCTAAAAAATGTAGACCGCTACAACGCTTGCGGTAAATGCTAAAAGATTGTACAAACCACTTACATTAAAGGAGGTGACCACTAATGAAAATTAAAGCGAATCCAATTCAAATTAAGAACCTAAAAAATGTAGACCGTTACAACGCTTGCGGTAAATGCTAAAAGATTGTATAAACCACTTACATTAAAGGAGGTGACCACTAATGAAAATTAAAGCGAATCCAATTCAAATTAAGAACCTAAAAAATGTAGACCGTTATAATGCTTGCGGTAAATGCTAAAAGATTGTACAAACCACTTACATTAAAGGAGGTGACCACTAATGAAAATTAAAGCGAATCCAATTCAAATTAAGAACCTAAAAAATGTAGACCGTTATAATGCTTGCGGTAAATGCTAATAAGCTAAAAGATCAATATACTTAGTTAAAAAACATAGGGGTAGGAGATAAGAAATTACTCTCTCAGAAAGGAATTTCTTATCTCTCCTTTCCAATCAAAGGGTGACAATATATGTTATATATTGATTACATTGAAACAGGTATTCCCGAAAAAATAGTAGATATTGAGGACCTGCAGGAGTACTTAAATTTAAAGAATTACCAGATTAAAGTTTTTAAAAAAGTACATGGATTGGCAGAAATCAGAAAAGAAGAGGGTTCCTTAACTGAATTATTAAGTGCACCCATTTTAAGGATATTTGAGCGTAGTAATATTTCTAAACAAGAAATTAAATATATAATTTACTGTCATACTATTCAAAATATATATCCTTTTCCGCTAAATATTTTCAATGAAATAAGTGAGATTTGCAATATAAATAATACAGTGAATTTTTCGTTAAATCAGCAAAATTGTGCTTCAAGTCTAGTAGGATTAGAGATTGCAGATAGTTTACTAAGGAATGCAAAAGTAAATGACAAAGTTCTTTTAATAATGGGTGAAAAAGTCTTCAATCCAATTATGCAAGTAATTCAAAATACAACTATTTTAGGGGAAGCTTCAGCTGCTGTCATTCTATCAAATAATAGTAAGAAAAATATAAAATTTATAAAAACATATACGAAAGTACTGGGAAGATATGCAGAAGGAATTGGTATTAATCAAGAGAAACAAAAACAATTCGAAAAAGAGTATATCCCAACACTAACTGCTTTAATAAAGGATATGCTCAATGATCAAAATTTAGATTTGTCAAAAATTTCATTGATACTGCCACATAATGTGAATATATCTTCTTGGAGACAATTGTCTAAATCGTTAGATATCCCAATTCAGAAAATTTACTTAAAAAATGTGAGTAAGTATGGACATTGCTTTTGCGCTGATCCATTTTTAAATCTGGAAAGTGTGATCGAAGAAGGTATTTTAAAAAAAGGTGACTATTTCTTAATGGTTTCAGTTGGTCTAGGAGCTACATTTGCTGTTAGCTTATTTCAGTTTTAGAAAGAGGTGAATTATGGAAGCGGTTAATTATTCTTTTAGTGAGAGTCTTAAAAAGGGACTAGTGAACGATGAAAATGCAACATTTATATATATAAATAACTTTGAAGTAGAACAATATTGGAAAACATCGGATATTGTGGGGATCCCATCAGTTTCAACAGCAAGTGCAAAGATTATGGTTAATAGAATGGAAGAACAAGGTGTATTATTTTCCAGCCCTACAGATATAGTAATTTTAAAACGACCTGTAAGTAACGATTTTTTAAATTATTTACAGCAGGTGTTAGAATGTCCGACAATTATATATGTAGAGAACAGTAATCCAAATCTTAATATTACACAGGATATTCTGAATTGCCAAAAAACTATTTTATATCTTAAAGAAATGAAGGAAAAGAAAAAAAACATTTATTTTATGCCTTATGGTTGTTCAGAGTATGAAGAACAACTCTCAGAATTAACTGGCATTCCTTTAGCTGTACCGAATAGTGATGTGTTTCGTAAAGTAAACACTAAAGTGTATAGTCGATTATTAAACGAAAAAGTAAATATTAGGCAGATACCTGGTGGTGAGTGTGATTCAATTGATAGTTTACAGGAGACTTATCAAACCTTGAAGCATCATCTAACAGAGGGGGGGAAATTAGTTTTAAAGGAATCACTTGGAGTATCAGGAAAAGGATTAGTTATTATTGATTCTGAAGAAAAGTTTCAAAAAGTAATTAAGATGATAAGTAAAAGTCTAAATAAAAAAAATAACGGTAAAGTGAGTTTTATATTAGAAAAGTGGATTAATAAAGTAGCTGATATTAACTATAAGCTTTTAATTGATGTTAATGGAAATATTACATATTACGGTGCGAAGGAATGTATTGTAAAAGATGGTGTTCATCAAGGACATCTCTATCCAACCTATATCACAAGGAAGTTGGATAAAGAACTAAGAATTATTGGAGAAAAAATTTGTACACAATTATATAAAGACGGTTATTTTGGAGTTGTTGGAATAGATGCGATATATGATCAAGTGGGTACACTTTGGCCAAATCTCGAAATTAATGCACGATTAAATATGTCTTCCTACCAAATGAGAATTCAAGAAAACTTTTTGCAAAATGATAAATGCGCCTTAGCAAAATACTATGAGTTGAAGTTAACACGCAAATTAACTTTTAAGGAAGTGTCAACTGTACTTGAAAAATATATGATTAACTACCAGCGTAAAGAAGGTCTTTTAATTAATAATTTTGCAACTGTTAATTCAGGTTTTAGCAAAGAAGGCAAATTGTTTAAGGGGAGATTATACGGAGTTTTAATAGCAAATAATGAGGATTCGTTAATAGAGTTAGACAGTATTATACTGACTCAACTAGATAAATTTCAAGACTGAGAAAGGAAAAGGCAAATGGTATATCAAATACAAGGAATACCAATAATAGATTTAGCAGAAAGATATGGTACACCCCTATATATATATGATGGGAACGAAATTAAAAATGCATTTTTAGAATTAAAAAGTAATATCCCAGATTATTTAGAGGTATTCTTCTCCTTAAAATCCAACCCTAATATTTCAGTCTATAACTTACTAAAGTCTTTGGGTGCAAAAGCAGAAGTTTCCTCATTGACTGAACTAAAGACGGTTCTAATGGCAAATACAAATCCAAACGATATTATCTTTTTAGGACCAGGGAAAAGTGAAGAAGAAATTAAAAATTGTATTGATCATTCAATTTACGCAATTGTGTGTGAATCTTTTCAGGAATTAGAGTTAATTAATGAAATTGCTTCACTTCGAAAAAAAAGAGTACGTGTGGCTATTAGAGTGAACCCAACCTTTACTGTAAAAGGGTCGAGACTTAGTATGGGTGGTAAACCGCGGCAATTCGGAATAGATGAAGAAGAAATATTTCAAAATATAAGTATACTAAATTCATATAAAAATGTGGAAATTATAGGAATTCAAGTATATATGGGAACAAGGATCTTAGATGGTGATGTCATCTGTCAAAACACACAGAATATTTTAAAATTGGCAGAAAAGTTTAGTAAACAAACAGATCAGTATTTACAATTTGTAGATATTGGTGGAGGTTTAGGTGTACCTTATTTCGGTAATGAAGAGGAATTAAATATACAAAGATTAGGTAAACAGCTAGCGCCAATTATTGCCGATTTTAAAGCTAATTTCCCAAATACAAGGTTAGCAATGGAAGCGGGTCGCTATCTTGTAGCAAAGTCAGGAATATTTGTATCCAAAGTGAATTATACAAAAAAATCAAGGGAAGAAAATTTTGTAATAACAGACGGAGGTACAAACTGTCATATGGCAGCTGTGGGGATAGGTAGTTTTGTAAAAAGAAATTTTCCAATGATAAATCTAACAAATTTAAATGAAACTGATATAGAAACTTATAATGTAACGGGTCCGCTATGTACTCCAAATGATATAGTGGGAAAAAATGTGGAACTGTCGAGAGTTCAAAAAGGAGACCTTATAGGGGTTTTACAATCAGGAGCGTATGGGCCAAGTGCCTCCCCAGGTTTATTTTTAAGCCATGGTTTTCCAGCTGAAGTTATGATTCTAAATGGGGAGCATTATTTAATTAGAAGACGTGATCATTCGGATGATATTATAGATAAACAAATAATGGTTAATGAAAAAATAATACGGTAAATAGAAAGGGTTTAGAGAATGTTGAAAAAAAATACTTTTGAGATAACTGTAGCTACATTAAGAGAAGTGTTGGACATTGATACTGCGACAGAAATATTGCCAGAAACCTCATTAGAATCATTGAGCTTGGATTCTACTTCGATTTTTGAACTTTTAATGGTTTTGGAAGACAATATTGATGGATTTTCTGTTGATCCAGAAGATATAGAACCTGAGTACTTTGAATCTGTAGAGACCATTGTTGATTATATTAATAATTCTTTAGTAAGTGCATAAATGAATAGGCATGATAAAGATAAATTCTTATATTCATAAAAGTTTCCCCGAAAAGAGACCTTATAGTTATAGTAGTTTAAATATATCATTTCAAACAGATTTAGCAAGTATATATGGCTTTGAGGTAGATGAATCATTATTAAGTTCAGGGCGGAATAATTCATTTAGTTATATGGGATCTAGTTTAATAGATCATTTGTCAAATATGGGTAACAGAATTGATGATGTAGATTTAGTTGTTTTAGTTTATTGCATCCCAGATATTAATCTCTCCACTTCAAGTGTTAATTATTTTATTGATAAATACGCCTTAGACGCAACAGGTTTTGCCGTATCAGGAGTTGATACTTATGCTCCTTTTGCTGCAATGAAAATCATAAAGGAATTATTTAATACTAAAAAGTGTAAAAAGGCAATATTTTTAATTCTTGATCAATCTACCCTATCTTATCCGGTTACAAGATACGAAGAAATTGAAGATACCGGAATTGCCTTTCTCGTTGAGTCACATGGAACTAGCCCTTGTCTTGAATTAGATGAGTGGGGTTATGATATTATACCTAATCTGCGTGGATGGTTGGATAAAATCACTCAAAAGCAAAAAAAGAATGTATTTATTATTTCTTCTAATTTAGAAGAAATATATGAAGAGATGCCATCCAACTCTACCTTTATTTCCTCTCCTAATCAATTATGTACATCTTTGTTTGCAAAACTTTTAAATCTAATAAGCGAGGATAAAGTTCAGGGAAATTCCTCTATTTATTTGCTAGATGGAAATTTAGTGAGAAATGAAATGTATTATATGAAGTTTAATATATATGGAGGCAAAATGTGAATCTTGGTATTGCAAAAATTGGGACATATATCCCGAATCTAAGACAAAATATTGAAGAAGTAGTAGAGTATTGCGGTGGCAATGACAGAGAAATTAAGCTAATGAAAAGATTACACAACATTCAACAAGTTCCTATTGTAGAAGAGGGACAAAGATTAGATGAGACACTTGGGTATGCCTTATTAGATCTAAAGCTGAATGAAAACATTGATTTAATATTATATGCCCATTCTTTACTTGCTCAAGTGCCTCACGATTATGGGTTATTAAATAAGGTGCTTAAGCCATTTAATTTAAATAACGTAAAAAAATTTGGAATTACTCAAGAGGCTTGTGCTTCTTCCTTTTATGCGATGGATCTTGCAAATTTATATTTTACAAAGAAAGAAAATGTTAACAATGTACTCATAATTTTGGGCGATCAATCCAATATGACTAATCGATTAAGGTATATTGAAGGTTCTACCCTTATAGGAGACTCAGCTGTTGCGATTCTTCTACAAAAGAATTTTGAAACAAATAAATTATTGTCCATAGGTCTTTATAAAGACACTAGATTTAATCAGGGATTTTTTGAAAATCCGCAAAAAACAGCTCTCTTTAATGAGGAATATGTTTCAATTATTATTAAAGCAGTTCATGAAACTTTAAAAAAGGTGAATGTATCTCTCGATGAAGTTCAATATATTCTTCCTTATAATGTTAACAAAATGACTTGGAGGAGATTTTCAAAATTAACCCATTTTCCTTTTGAAAATATTATCCTAGATTTACTTCCAGACATTGGACATACCTATACAACTGATTGTTTTATAAATTTGGCGTATTTACAATCAAAAAATAGATTAAAAAAGGGAGATAAATTTTTAATGATAAGTGTAGGACTAGGTTGTTTTGTTGGATCAGCTCTATTTGAACATTAAGATTTTATTATAGAAGGAGATAAGTAATGACTACTTTTTTATCATCGAAGAATGAGGATTTATTGAACTATATGAATCGCTTTTTTGAAGAAACACGCGGTTTAAGTCCTATTGAAACTTTTGAATGGTATTCAAAAAGCTACACTAACCCTGTCATTGTATCATCCAGCAATTATTTTATTACCCCCAATACTATTTTAGAGAATCCAGCAACTCAGCTCCTTAGGGGAAATACTCTCTACAAAATGGCAGAAGTTAAATTTGAAAAAATTAACGATTTTATTCTAGGATATGAAAAGATTAGCTTATTTAAAATAGATGTCCCGATTAAACAGGATACACGGAATATATCTCAGATAGAGAGTATATTTTTAACAAAAAACCACTTTGCTTTGATAATGCGGTTACGGATTGCTTTGGATTGCCTAAATTATGATAAAAACCTTTTGAGCAACCGCTTTTCAGGGAAATTACCGATTATCCAATATCAAATGGTGAAAGGACAGTTTTCAGAAGCAATTATTAAATTATATTCTATTGTTAACAACTATATCAACGGAGATAGGGCAATAGAAGATAACTCTTTTTATGCATTTCTCCATAGTGAAATAGATGAATGTATGAATACTTTGATTAATCTTACTGGAGGTCATGGAGTCCTATTAGAAACAGTAAGCAGAAAAATTTATTTGTCTTTTGTCATCAAAAATCTGTTTGTAGAAACGGAGTGAAAAGCTTTGAACAGAGAGAGATTAGATGCTTTTGAACTAGCTATTAAATCATATTCTCAAGAATTTAGGGATATTGGTCTTGTTATAGATAAAGAACCAGATAGACTAGGTGAATTTACCAATTTGGACAGTGTTCAATTATTATCACGCATGATGATTCCTCCGGAATATAATGATCGTCCATTTATCGTAAATAATACAAAGTTCTACGGTTTATCTTGCATTGAGAGGGTCATTGGAACAGAGTGGCTTTCCTATGGAGACGCAGGTGTAGTTGTTGGTTGTCCAGGACCTTCCTTATCGGGGATAATTATCCAAGATTTTGCTGATGAGGAGCAAAAAGAGAAGTATTACAGTACTTTGATTGAAAAGCCATCTTGGACATTTTTTGCCTTAACTGAGCCTAAAAAGGGATCAGATGCCATGAATATAGAAACAAATTTAAAGAAAATAGATGGAAACAGTGGAAAGAAGATGTTGAATGGTGAGAAATATTTCATAGGAAACGGTACTCGGGCAGATATCGGCGTTGTTTTTGCACGTACCACAACTGGCCCTTTAGGAATTGAAATGTGCCTGGTTGAAAAGGGACAAGATGGTTTCTCGGCAGAATCATTGGGTACATTAGGCCTTCGCGGTCCGAAGCTTAGTAAGTTAATGTTCCAAAATGTGTGTATAAATGAGAGTCAGATTATTGGGAGACACTTAAGCCCATTAAAAAGAGGTATGCACGGAGCTATTACTGTTTTTAATAAGATGCGTCCCACAGTAGCAGCTATGGCACTGGGTGTATCACAAGCAGTTTATGATTATATGATAACTAATAAGAAAAATTTATCCTTAGATCAACAACTAAAATTAGAACATTTTCAAAATGAGCTCATAACGGTAAGGAATCTTATTCGACAAGCAGCAATAGAATTAGATATTAATCCTAAAAATGGCTATATTGGTTCAATTGCTAAAATTAGAGCAACGGCATTAGTAAAGAAAATCACTCAATACGCCCTTGATTTGTTTGGTGAAGGATCCTTATTTGACCATCCACATTTAAATAAATGGTTTAGAGATGCATTTGCGTTTGAAAATATGGAAGGTACTTCCAATATATTAAAATTAAATGTTTTTCAAAGTTACATGAATGGAAATATTTCTTATGTATAACATATGTAATTTAAATCTATCATTATCATCTTTAGCTTTTCTCAATATAGATCAAGATAATTATTATATAGATGGAGAAGAGATATCCGATTATTTAAGATTAGAGCCTCATTTACAAATTGAAGCTTACTACAATAATGTTCCTAAAGAATCTGTCGTATCATACTCAATTAAAATTAACAATCAACAGGTAACCTTATCAGAAATGATACATCAATGCCATATAGAACTCTTTCCAAAAGTGAACAACTACCAATGTTTACTGCTTTCAAATTCATTCTCTGATCGTCAACCAGAAATACAAGCCTTACCAAGAATTTTAGAGTGGTCTGATATAAAACCGAAAAATTATTTTGGTATTTCTCATTTAAGTTCAATAGCTTCGATAGAAAGTTTAGAAATTCTAGAACTTTCATTAAATGAAGAGGAAGATGGGATACTTTTATTGGGAGAACAGTTGATTATTGAAAAAAATCGTTATTGTGAAGGTTATTCACCTTTTGCAGATTTTGCTATGGGTATGCACTTTTCAAAAGGTTATGGACCGATTCAAGTCCTTCAAATAGGAAGTTATTTCACTTCTGATAATGAATTAAATAGTAATAATAGCGAGATTATCTTTTCCGAAATTATTAATCAAATTATTGAATTAGTTTCACAACAACATCAACTTAAAAGGGTTATTGTACAAAATTTATTTAGTCATATGGTTTACGAAGAATACGATGCCCTTTATATTCGGCAAATAAATAGTACCAAAGATTATCAAAGCGGTGATGTTTGGTACACATTTCTCGAATTATTATCTACAGAAAAATTAAACAAAGAGGAGAAAATACTTATAATATCGGCGAACCGAGATCTAAGTACTTCTTTTGCAATTCTTCAATTTAATGAACTTCCTATTATAACAAGCATTAAGTGGTAAGGGATGGATAATTTGCAAAAAAAAATTGATTATTTAAATGACAGAATTGTTCCGCTAATTTATAAAACCTTTATTCCAATGGTATTGGCTTCTTCTGTTTCAATTGTCACACAGTTAGCCAATACCTTTTTTATGGGGCATGAGCATAAGGATGCACTTTATATTGTTGGTTTGTATATACCATTTTCCTTTTTTATGACGGCGTTGATTGAAGGATTTCAAATATCGAACGCATCTACAGTAGCATTTGAAAAAGGTAAGGACAATTTGAATAATATTTCTAAAATCATTAATAACCTACTTTTGTATGGAATTATATCTAGTTTAATTATTGCTATTTTTATTAGTTTAGTTATTCCCCAGTTAATCAATTTTTTTAATGTTCATGATGGAGCAATCAATACATTTCTTAAATATACCCGTTTAATGGTTTTTATGACCGTTTTTTCTGTTATTAATGCAATCTTATTATCGAGTATTAGAGGATATGGATTAGTAAAAATTTCGTCTGGAATAAGTGTTTTAGCTTCATTGTCCAATATAATATTAGTTTACATTTTTATTAATTTTTTTAATCTAGGTGTTTATAGCATTGTACTTGCAAATTTTATTGTTATTAGTATTTCAATTTTTTTAAGCGCTTATTTCCTTCTTAAATATAAGATCTTTAATTTTACTAGCTATTTTTTTCCTTGAAAAATATGAAATTAGAAAAAATAGTGAAAATTAAAATTTTGAATATTGGGATTCCGGTTGCAATTTCTTATTTTCTAATTTTTATTAGTACATTTTTTTTTAACAAAATTTTAATGCCATTTGGTAACGAGGTAATAGCAGGCTTTGGTGCTGCTTACCGTTTACAAACCATTGTCCTACTAGTATCAATATCTTTTGGCAATACATTAGGTCTTATTATGAATCAAAATATGGGTGGTAATAATGCGGAACGCGCTTTTCAAGTCTATAAGAAAGGGCTTATTAATATAGTAGGAATTTATATTATTATTGGCATGGTTATATTTTTAGGAAGAGATCTTATTGCTTCTTTTTTAATAGCTGATGGAGAAGTGAGCGCACATACAGAAAATTATCTACAAATTGTTGCTTTATCTTATAGCATAATGGGACCAATGATGTCTTCCTTGTTAGTTCTTGAGCAAATTGGTAAAGGGCTACGAGCGTTCTTTTTAAATTTTTTATATTTCTTTTTAATTGTTGTTGTAGGATGGCTTCTAACAACTATTTATCAGGTAGAAAGCCTATTCTATTGGACAATTAGCTTAGTGAATACTTTTGCAATTATAGGTATTTTCTATAGTTATGTTGTTATTAAGAATAACTTTAAGATGAAAAAAACGTAGTTTGAAAAAAATTACTAAATAATGACTTATTACTTTAATAGAGTAGAAAAAAGGCATTCATATTGAGAATGCTTCATTTTCGAAGTCTTACTTTGTCTTTAAGTTCGTATATCGGAGAAAAATAAGAGTATAGCTTTTTTAAATAGCTAAATAACAAGTAATGATCACATAATTTAATTTTTTCTTCAATGAAATAGGAAGAAAAAGATGATACCTAAATTATATCAATATGAAATACCCTTAATTATTTTGATTTACAAAGGAGAGTGAAAATATTGGATAGTTTTTATGAGTTATATAAGCGATTTTTATCAGAGGAAGAAATGCTGAAAAGTTACTATTATGAGCATGGCTTGTCGATTGATCAGTTTCTTTCGTTGACAAATATGGTTATGGAATTATTACCTCTAGAACTAAATGAACCTTGTGAGAAAATTTGGGCGAAATATTTGAGTCATAACAGACTCATAAATAGAGAGAGGGTAAAACCTAATTTTGAAATTGATAGTTTTGATGAAATATTCGGTGAAGAATATATGATGGAAACACTTAGTGAAGGAGGTGCATTTCTTACTTGGCATTTTGGAGATTATCGGCATAATACTGACCAAATTATTAAAGCTTTGAGATTTAAACTCCAAGATAAAAACAGAAAATTTTTTGTAGTAGTGGACCAGGAATCCTATGAATCAGAAGGAAAACTAGAGGCTTGGGAGAAAGTAAGAGAAGAAGCTGGAGTTAGATTATTAGTTGCAGAATCAAAACTAATTGCTATTAAGTTATTTTACCTTTTAAAAGAGAACAATTCATTTTTATTGTTTTTGGACGGTCAAGCAGGATTTAATGAGGATAATGCAGACATTCGAACGAAATTTCTATCATCAGAAATAAAGGTTAGAAGCGGAATCTTTAGAATTCTTGAAAAAGCTAAGAAAAAAATATGTATACTTATTACTACTATGTCTGAAGATGGAAAGAAACAAATTATCTTCTATAAACCATTTCTTGTTGAGCCAAATAAGATAGATGAAGCAGTTAACAAAGCCTTTTCAATTTTTACTGCTGAACTTATAAAAAAACCAGAACTATGGCGTTTATGGTATCGTCATGATGAACAAGTTTTAAATTGGCATTCATCTGTAAATATTGATAATGGGCGACCAATTCAAATTGATTGGAGAACAAAAGACATACATAGTAATCAAATGTTGGGATTAGATGCTAAAAATGCTCGATTATTTGAGCTTGAAACTGAAGAATTATCACTTAACATGCAACAAATATCTGGTATCAATTATTTTATACACCAAAATGACAAATATATGAATTCTACTATAAGATTATCTCTTTTATATCCATTGAAAAAAGTTATGGCAAGTTCAATTTCTATTTTTTCTGAATTACTAATCCCCCATGATATTCAGGCAAAGTTAGATCAATTGTATGGAGCCACTTTGAAAAGTAATGTATCAAGAAAGGGAGATTATCAAGTTCTAGAATTTGAAATGTCCATTATACAAGATAAGAGTTTGGATTCCGATATATTGTCAAATTCACTAAAACTATTATCAGAAATCATATACAGCTCACTTGAAAACGGATTTAATTCTGAAAGAGTAGAAAAGGAATTTTTAAATCACTATAATCGCATTCAAGAGATAAACGATTATGTGGAATATACAGTTCAAGAAAAGTGTTTAACTATTATGACAGAAGGAGAACCATTCAGTACTTCAATTTTTGGTGATTTGAACACACTTAAAGATTTAAATTCAAAAATATTATTCAAGCATTATCAAGATTTCATAGCTTCAGCAAAAATATATATTCATATAATAGGTCCCAATATTGATGAAAAAAGGATACAAAGTAATATTTGTGATTATTTTAAACGGGAAAAAGAAAGTATCGTTTTGTCTAAGGAAAATATGATTTCTTCAATTAATGAGGAAATTAAATATATTGAACATGAATCCACGACTAAACAAGGAAGACTATTGATTGGATTTAAAACAGGCATTAACTTATCTTCACAAAATTATATCCATTTACTTGTTTTTAATGCGATTTTTGGAAATTTACCCTCATCAAAATTGCAAACGGAAATAAGACACAAAAGAGGATTGGCCTATTATTTAAGATCTGAAATTGAAGATTTGAAGGGAATATTATTAATTCATGTGGCTTTACAAGAGGAAAATTATGAAATGGTGACTAAGATTGTTCTAGATGAGTTAAACAAGATTCGAGATGGAGGTATAACTGAAGAAGAAATTCAAGCAGGTGTAAATGCAGTGAAACATTTTGTTAAATCAGGGTTGGAAACGCCTGCTATCTTAATTGATATTAGTTTAACTGGAGAATTATTAGATTACCAAGATGATGAAAATAAATTCTTTTCTAGATTAGATAATATTTCTAAAAAAAATATTGTCGATGTTGCTAAAGAAATAACGTTGGATACTGTTTTTAAATCCGTGAGAAAGACGGTGGAAATATAAATGGAATGTATTCAATATGATAAATTGGGGCTTTCTATTTTTTGTGAAACATTTAGTAATGGTTTGGAATTACATATGATACCGCTAAAAGGCATGTCGCAAACATTTGCGGTATTAAATGTTAACATTGGTGCTAATGACACAGCATTTATTAATACTACTACTAAGGAAAAAATAGAATTTCCACTGGGTACAGCTCACTTTATCGAACATTTAATGTTTAGGAATAAAAATGCCATCGATCAAATTTGTTCAGAAATAGGTGCAACTATTTCTGCAAAGACTAACTATAATAATACGGAATTTTTAATTTCTTGTTCCGGTAATATAGAAGCTATTATTCCTAAATTATTCACAGCCCTCCTAAACCAAAGTTTTTCAAAGTTTGAAATTGAGAATGAAAAAAGAGTCATTAAAGAGGAAATTTTGGTATATCAAGATGAGCCAAGCTGGATAGTTTATAGGGATCTAGTAATGCAGATGTATCCGGAATTATCTATTTGTACAGATGTATCCGGTACCATAGATAGTATTAAAAGCTTGGATAAAGAATTATTAGAACAGGTGCATAATATTTATTATAAATCTAATAACATGAAATTGGTGGTTGTTGGTGATGTTAATCCAATAAGACTGAATGAATGTATTTTCAATACAATAGAGCGCAATGGACATCATGTTAAAACAAAAGATCATGAAGTTGAACGTTTTTATCCAAAAGCACAAAATGAACCTTATAAAAACATTGCAATTATTAAAAATAAAGCCCAGGATTTATTTTCAATAGGTTTAAGGCGTCAAATACAAGAAGATAATAAAATTGATAATTATTTAGCAACACAAGTGATAATGGAGTCCCTTTTTGGTTTAGGATCCACTCTAACAGTTAATTTAAAGAAAGAAGGTCTAATTACAAATAAATGGAGTTATTCTAATTATACTGGTCCAAACTATGACTTTAGTGTTGTCAGTAGTTCGACGATGAATTTAAACTCATTAGTAATAAAGATATGGGAAGAACTTCAACAGGTGAGAAAAAACGGTTTGATGCCATCAGAAATTGATAGGGCAACAAAAAAAATGATTGGACAGAGATTGTTGCAAATAGATAATATAAAAGAATTTACATTAGCGTATTCAGAAAATCTATCGAATGGCTTTAATTACTTTGATTTTTTGGACTACTTACATAAAGTAGATTGTAATTACATTAACAGTAAATTAGAATCGATTGTTTCCTTTGATCATTTTTTAAATTTGCCTCATGAAATACTGCATGATTCATAAATTGGACTATTTAAAGATAATATGTAAGAAAAATTTATCAAAGAATCCCACATTAAATTTTCCATCTACACACTCTAACTCCCACGGGACTACTAGTTTACCTAGTCCCGTGGGTTTCTATTTATTTTAAGATTGTTTTTTGAATGATCCCACCTTTCTTCCAGCACACTTTTTGATTCATACGTTTTTTTGAATGATTGCCGAAAAGTTATGATTTAAGATGAATGTATCTATTAGATCGCTAGGTATGAGGGTAGTTCTATTTTTCATCTATACAATATGATACAATTAAAAGCACTGACTCATTTGATAGAATGCTATCTAAACCTCTACAAAACCAAGTTACAACCATAGTGTATATTGTATTATTAGAAATAATTCCCTGCGTATTATCCATACGGGGCATAATTATTAAAATAGAATCCATAGAACAAAAGGAGGAGCTTCTGGTGACGGTTCCATTTGTTACGGTAGAAGGTCCGATTGGTGTTGGTAAAACCTCTTTATCGAAAGAGATAGCAGCGACATTTAATTACCATCTATTAAAAGAAATTGTAGACGAAAACCCTTTTTTAAATAAGTTTTATGAAAACATTGAGGAGTGGAGTTTCCAAACGGAAATGTTCTTCCTCTGTAATCGCTATAAGCAACTAACCGATATTAAAAAATTTCGCTTAGCACATGCCAAACCTGTTGTAGCAGACTATCATATTTTTAAAAATTTAATATTTGCGAAGCGTACATTGGCACCAACTGAATACGAGAAGTATGAAGAGATCTATAGAATTTTAACGAAAGACATGCCTGTTCCAAATGTAGTGGTTTATTTATATGCCAGCGTTGAGACATTAATGAAGCGTATCGCCATGAGAGGGCGAGAGTTTGAAAAGATGATTTCACGTGATTACATGGAGCAGCTTGTGGCCGACTATCATTCTTTTATCGAGCATTTTGAAAGCATGCATCCCGAAATTCCAGTTATTCGATTTAATGGAGATCAGCTTGATTTTGTAAAAAATCCAAATGATTTAAATCATGTTTTAAAAATAATTAAAGATACGTTACAACAAAGGAGTTTGCAATAATGAATTTAAGAGAGAAGTACGATATTCCACCACAAACGGTTATTACGATTGCAGGTACTGTTGGGGTAGGAAAATCGACGATGACAAAGGCTTTAGCAGAGGCACTGAACTTTCGTACCTCGTTCGAGAAAGTAGACACAAATCCATACCTTGATAAATTTTATGAGGACTTTGAAAAATGGAGCTTTCATTTACAGGTCTACTTTTTAGCAGAGCGTTTTAAAGAACAGAAGCGTATTTTTGAATATGGTGGAGGATTTGTACAAGATCGTTCTATTTATGAGGATACTGGCATTTTTGCTAAGATGCATTATGATAAAGGAACAATGAGTCCAACAGATTATGAGACTTATACAAATTTGTTTGATGCAATGGTGATGACACCTTATTTCCCACATCCAGATTTGCTTGTCTATCTTGAAGGACCTATTGATGCAGTTATTGGACGTATTCAAGAGCGTGGACGTACAATGGAGCAACAAACACCGAATGATTATTGGATAGAAATGCATGAACGCTATGAAAATTGGATAAATAATTTTAATTCTTGTCCAGTTCTACGTTTAGATATTAATGATTATGATTTATTAAAAAATCCTGATGCCATTGAAGCAATTGTAAGCCGTATCAGTCATATGCTAAAACAAACAAGCCATTTACGAAAATAAAAGTAAAATAAATGACCAAAAAACGTGAGACAATATATAGCCGATTGTTTCACGTTTTTTGAATAGGAGGGATTATTATAAGAATCGCAGTGTATTGCGGATCCGGTTTGGGTAAAAGTCCTATTTATGCAGAGAAAGCTGCAGAGCTTGGTACAGCACTGGCAAAAAACGGTCACGGGGTTGTCTATGGTGGTTCTAAAACAGGCCTAATGGGGAAGGTAGCCGATGCTGTTTTAGCAGCTGGAGGAGAAGTGATTGGTGTGATGCCAACACATTTACAAAAGCGTGAATTGGCCCATGCCTCATTAACAGAAATTCATATTGTAGACTCTATGCATATTCGTAAAGCTAAAATGGCCGAGTTAGCAGATGCTTTTATTGCTCTGCCAGGTGGCGCAGGGACTTTAGATGAATATTTTGAGGTATTTACTTGGGCTCAGATTGGACTTCATACAAAACCTGTCATTTTATATAATGTCCATGGATTCTATGATGCACTTCTACAGCATTTTAAAACAATGCTAGAGGAGGGCTTTATACTTGCAGAGCAAAAGAAGTTCTTACGTGTAGCGGCTACCTCTGAAGGGATTTTACGTTTATTAAAAAAACATGGATGAACATTCTCCATGTTTTTTATCTTGATGCAGCAGGTACACTAACATCTGCTGCAATTACACTGAGGCATAATTAATGTAATATAAAAGTAAAATAATTAAATTTTAAGTAAAAAATTAGTAACGGATGGGGTGTTCTTTATGCATAGTGTAGAGGCTCAAGTAACCGATGATTTAGTAGTACAGGCTATTGAACGCAATATAGCCATTATCCGCTTCGATATGGATAGAAGAGTGGCGTATGTCAATGAACTATTTGCTCAAACATTAGGCTATACAGTGCAGGAAATGCTAGGAAAACATCATAAAGACTTTTGTTTGCCTGATTTCGTTAATAGTATGGAGTACGATAAATTTTGGCGCCACCTAACGGCAGGAAACAGCTATCAGGACAAAATAGAAAGAATTGATGCTAGAGGTAATATAATTTGGCTAGAAGCGACATATATGCCTGTCTTCGCAAATAATACAAGAAAAGTAATAGGTGTATCCAAAATAGCTACCAATATCACTGAACGTCAACATGAGATAGTTAGTGTTGCCGACAAGTTGAAGGGCATGTCTAATAAGCTTTACCAGCGTTCAGAGGCGGGCATTCAAAATAGCCAAGATCTACTAGAAACCATTAAAGTGGTTTCAAAGGAATCAAATGAAAATGTAAGTAATCTTGTACAGCTTCAGAAACAAGCAGATTCTATTAAAGGGATTGTCAAAACTATACAAGAAATTGCCTCACAAACTAATTTATTGGCATTAAATGCAGCTATTGAAGCCGCTAGGGCTGGAGAATATGGTAGAGGTTTTGATGTAGTGGCGAAAGAGGTACGTAAGCTTTCTGTAAGAGTTGAACAATCTATTTCAGAAGTGAAGGATAATGTGGAGGGTATTGAGCGAGAAATTGGTCAGGTGACTGATAGTATTACAAAAATAGCAGAAAAAATAGATAAAACAAATGAACAAATTACTGTCACAGCAAATGACTTTAGTGAAATAGCATCTGCTGCTGAAGCCTTAGACGAGCAATCAAAGCAATTTATTGAAATTATTTAATTCTAATAATGACTACTATTTTCGAGATATATTGAAATAGGATATATTTTTTATTTACAATACTAGTGTAAGTCATTAATCATAATAGGGGTGTTATGTATGACAAAAGTGGAAGTAAGCTTTCAGCATTTACCAACAACAGCTATTTCAGATGCAACTGGCGGGCATACCAATGTGCGAAGTGATATTAAGCCGTTAGCAGACCATTTTAAAGTTGCTGGGCGAGCTGTAACTGTACGTTTACCAGATGGTGAAAATGGGGCAGTTTTGGAAGCGATTAGGGCTGCAAATGAAGGGGATATTTTAGTAATTGATGCAAAAGGAAATACAAACCGAGCTGTTGCTGGAGATTTTGTGATCTCCTTAGCAAAAGGGATAGGTGTACAAGGTTTTGTTGTGGATGGTGTAATCCGTGATATTGCAGCAATTCGCGAATTAAATTTCCCTGTATTTTCGTTGGGCACTACTGTAGCAGCAGGCAATAAAAACGGCGGTGGTCAAGTAAATGTACCGATCGCCATTGGAGGAGTTACGGTTCATCCTGGTGATTATATTATTGGGGATGTGGATGGTGTAATTGTTGTGCCACAGCAAGATGCTGAAAAAATTGCTGTAGCGGCAGAGGCTAAGCTTGAAAAAGATGAAAAACGCGCTCAAGAAGCACATGCCAATGGAAAAGAATCAATTATCGCTTATTTAGATAAAGTGTTAGCAAAATAAAAAAACCCTCACGATGCCATCCAACATCGTGAGGATTTTTTTAAATTACGCTAGATTTTCATTATCATTAAAGTAATTTTTCATCTTTTCTCGATCGAAACGGCCTTCCCATTTAGCCATTACTAATGACGCTAATGAGTTACCAATTACGTTAACAACTGTACGTCCCATATCAAGAATACGGTCAATACCAGCAATGAAGGCTAGTCCCTCAAGTGGAATACCTACAGTACCTAAAGTTGCTAGAAGTACTACGAATGATACGCCTGGTACACCTGCAATACCTTTTGATGTAACCATTAATACAAGCATTAACGTAATTTGTTCACCAATGCTTAAGTGAATACCGTACATTTGTGCAATAAATAATGCTGCAATGGCTTGATATAGTGTTGACCCATCTAAATTAAAGGAGTAACCGGTAGGTATAACAAAAGATACAATATCCTTTGGCGCCCCTAATTTCTCCATTTTCATCATAATACGTGGTAACACAGCTTCAGAACTTGCTGTTGAGAAGGCTAAAATTAGCTCATCTTTTAATACTTTAATTAAATAGAAGATGCTGATTCCTGCGAATTTTGCCACAAGTCCAAGAACGACAAAGATAAAGAATAGCATTGTTGCATAAACAAGAATTGCTAATTTGGCAAGCGGAACCAGTGAAGCAAACCCATATTTGGAAACGGTTACTCCAATTAAACCAAATACCCCTAGTGGCGCGAATTTCATTACGAGGTTTGTTACCCAGAACATAGCATCTGCTACCCCTTGGAAGAAGTCTAAGACTGGTTTCCCTCGATCTCCTACTGCAGCAACCCCTAAACCGAAAATAACTGAGAAGAAGATAATTGCTAGCATATTACCTTCAGCCATTGACTGAATAATATTTGTTGGGACAATGCCTACAATGATATCAAATGGTCCCTCATGCTGAACTTCCTCAGTTGTTGATACATACTTCGAAATATCCCCTTGAGATAATTCATTCATGTTAAGACCTGCACCAGGTTGGAAAATGTTTGCGGAAAGTAATCCAACTACGATTGCAACTGTAGTAATAATCTCAAAGTAAATTATAGATTTCCCGCCTAATCGTCCAAGTTGCTTCATATCTCCAGTACCAGCAACACCAACGATTAATGTCGAAATAATAATCGGTACAACAATCATCTTAATAAGATGTAAAAATATATCCCCTAATGGTTGTAGATATGTCTCAATTTTGGGATTTCCGTAAAAGATACCACCAACAATGATCCCTAAAATCAAACCGATTAAAATCTGAGCGGCTAAACTGACTTTAAATTTCTTTTTCAAATCCTTTGTACCTCCCCTAATATTAAATTTTTAGGACACGCCTTACTTTAATAATACGGAGGACTTATGGAATCCGACAAAATCCGAGAAAATTAATTTACTTTTGTTAAAATGTCTGAATATAACACTTGAATAAACTTCTTAATATTTACCTTTGCTTTACGATTATCGTGATCTTCAATCTGTGTCATGAGCTGACGAATTTCTTTAAAATCAAAGTAGCGAGGGGCATAGTACTCGAATTCTGAGTTTGTGTAATCAACAACCCCTAAATTAGCGAGATTAATCATGGCAGCTAATATTGTACGACGCACACGCTGCTCGATGGCTTTACTCTCTTTTAAAATTTCATCTGGCGTAGCCTTGGTCACAGCTGCAATTTCTTCATAAAGCTCTTTTAATGGAGGAAGGGGGGCAATCTTGTGCTGGTGAGCAAGTAATGTTTCTATAATGGCAATGATATCCTCACTACCAATTTCCCCGACAATCCCCATATCATTCAAAATAGATTGAATATGGTCTCGTGATGTAGCTTTATGAGTCTTTTGTTCACTTAACTCAATATTTGTAAGTGATTGACGTATCACTAATAGTGAATTTTTAAGTCGAAATTGTTCAGTTGTTTTTTTCAAAACATTTTCGACTTCAATACGATTGATTGGTTTATGAATGAAGAAATCAATTCCTTGCTCATATGCTTCGCCAACCATTTCCTTATTCACTACCTGTGAAATCATAATAAATTGTCCCTCAAAACGATTTTGCATAAGTTGTTCCACAGTTGCTATGCCATCAAGCTTAGGCATCAGTAAATCAATAAGCACAAACTCTGGCTGTGTCATTAAAATTTGTGGAATGGCATCCTCACCATTGCGAGCCTCACCAATAACTGTTCCTAACCCGCTATCTTCAATAATTTGCTTTAACATAACACGACTTGCACGATCATCATCTACAATAAAATACCTCATTTAAGTCTCTCCCGTTTGAATAGTTTGCGTAGGAATTATGATTTTAAACGTTGTGTATTGATTGTTTGATTCAACGGTTATTGAGCCTTTTAATTTTTCTACTAGTTCAGCAACATGTGAAAGCCCAATGCCAGTTGCTGCAACACCATCAACATTGAATTTAGTGGTGTATCCAGGTTCAAAAATAACAGAAATATCTGCTTGTGAAATCCCTTGTCCATTATCACATACGGTTATTACAGTATTATCCTCTTGGCGCTCAATAGCAATAGAAATGATCCCTTGCTTTTCAATAGCCTCAACAGCATTGGCTGATAAATTATTTAATAGAGCAAGGAGTGCAATATGATCTTTCGTTTGAAAATCGAAGTCTATACATGTATTAAATTGTATTTCCTTACCGAGTAATTCTGCATATTTCCTATTACCTTCTTCAATATAATGCAATAATTCTGATAATACAAAAGGGCCAAAGCTCTTTTCACCGACAATCTTTGAAATACCAGCATATATCCGTTGAGAATCCTTTTTCACTTCATGGATTTCCTGGGCAATATGAAGTGCTTGTAAACTTTCGGCTCGAAAACCTAGCGTCTTTAACTGACGATATAATTCATAACCACTACCTGTAATTGTTTCAATATGATTCATTGATTTTTTTAAATATAGTGTCTCCACATAGAGATCAGATCCAATATTCAGCATTTCTTGTACCCGTTTTTTTGTTCAGCTATCAAAATAGAGCTGTAAATCCCTACTACAAAAAAGCTTCGTAATAATGCCACTGCTAATAGGATCAAGAGATCATGGAGAAATAAAAAAGTATATGTTTGGACAAAAAAGCGGAAAATTTGTTCAGCTAAATTACTGATAACCTCACTAAAAGCAACGAGTAAACCAAGTTTTAGTGGTTTTTCTCTGTATTGTTGAATATCTAAAATTTGCAGGCATACTGCAAACAATACATAAAATAAACCAGCTGGTAAATGGTTAAATATACTCTCGGCAATCGGAACATCATGTAATGTCGAATTAATAACCCGAAAAATAGTTGTCACAATACTGGTAGCTACACCGGCTAAAATAATTGGTGTAGGTTTAATTAATGTGCATAAAAAGAAGACAATGGTTCCTAAACCAAAACGGAAAGTTGTATTAGCAAAAGGCATAATTTTAATTTCACTACCTATTGCGGTCATAACAGCAATAATGAAAATCCAAGTAAGGGAAGCACGCGTCATAAGTAATTTCGATTGCAATTCAACAACCTCCCATCATTGATATAATAAAAAATACCACAACCGAGGCGGAAGTGGTATCTAACAAGTAATACATACAATTTGGGCAAAAAAAAAACGGCTACATTCGTAGTCGGAAATTTAAAACTGGAGGAGGTAGAGGGATTCGAACCCCCGCGCGGTGTTACCCGCCTGTCGGTTTTCAAGACCGATCCCTTCAGCCAGACTTGGGTATACCTCCATGTTATATTGCTTTACTGTCTTATCGACAAAAATAAATTTATCATAACTAGAAACGAACGTCAAGATAATTTTTGAAAAAATATATAATGTTTAAATTGTCACTTAGAAATAAATAATTTGTGCATTAAGTTGCATTTTATACAAACAGTCAGTATACTAGTTATTGCCGTGCTAGGTGGGAAGGTAGCGGTGTCCTGTAACTCGCAATCCGCTCTAGCGAGACTGAATTCCTTTTTCGAGGCTGTCCGTATTGTTTGGTCTGCCTTTTGCACGTAGTGTTGACGATTGGGTCCTGCGCAATGGATACCCATGAACCATGTCAGGTCCGGAAGGAAGCAGCATTAAGTGGTCTTATTCATGTGCCGCGGGGTTGCCTAATCTGAGCTAACGACAAGAGTAACGCTTATGTGCGGCTGTCAAGGAAAGGTGCACGGCATTAAATTGCCAATTCAAAGCATCCGTCTATTATAGGCGGATGCTTTTTTATTTTAAATTTAGCATCTTCATTTTCTATATAATGCTGCAAATGCTATAATAAAACTATTCAATTAAATGGAGAAGGAGAGAGGAAATCAGTGACGTATCAAGCATTTTACCGTGTGTATCGACCGCAATCTTTTCGAGAAATGTCTGGTCAAACACATGTCAAAAGAACGCTACAAAATGCTCTCCTAGCAAATAAAACAACACACGCTTACTTGTTTTCTGGGCCCCGTGGTACAGGGAAAACAAGTACTGCTAAAATCTTTGCGAAGGCCTTGAATTGTGAACATGCACCATCGAAAGAGCCTTGTAATGAATGTGCTACATGCATAAGTATTACAGATGGTTCTCATCCAGATGTAATTGAATTTGATGCAGCCTCAAATTCACGTGTTGAAGAGATTAGGGATATCATAGAAAAGGTTCGTTTTGCTCCCGCAAGCAGTAGATATAAGGTGTACATCATAGACGAAGTGCATATGCTTTCTACAAGCGCTTTTAACGCTCTTTTAAAAACGTTGGAAGAACCACCTCCTCATGCTGTTTTTATTTTAGCAACTACAGAGCCTCATAAATTGCCTGCTACGATCATTTCTCGTTGTCAGCGTTTTGATTTTAAACGACTTTCTACTAATGATATTATTGAACGTATGAAGGTTGTTTTGGAAGATATTGACTTGCCATATGAAGAACAAGGTTTAAAGGTGATTGCACAATCAGCCGCAGGGGGAATGCGTGATGCTTTAAGCTTATTGGACCAAGTTGTGTCTTTTAGTGGCGAAAAATTAAAACTTGAGGATACGTTATTAGTTACAGGTTCTATTAGTCAGGATGTTTTTTATGATCTAGCGGAGGCACTCAAGGTAAAAGATGTTGCGCAAATGCTTGCCCTTTTAGAGCAACTTATAGCTGACGGTAAGGACCCTTTGCGGCTCTCAGAGGATTTAATTACATTTTTCCGCGATTTATTATTACTTCAAACAAGTGATGATTTAGCTGAACTTTTAGAGCTTGTATCTCCTGAGGAACGTGTATTCACTTTAGCACACGAATTTGCACCAAATATGCTTTATGGGTATATCGATATACTGGCAAAGACACAGCAAGAGATGCGTTTCTCTCACCATACCAAAATATATTTAGAGACGGCTTTGCTTAAAATGGTACAGTTTTCAGGAGGGGTAGCCCATCAAACGGTGACTACAAATGAAATGGGAGAAAACCCTGATCTCACTCAAAAAATTGTGGCTCTTGAACAGCTGGTTCAGCAACTATCCTTACAACTGCAAACGGGGACTCCTATGCAAACGCCGACAGCACAAAAAGAGCAACGGCCCCGAGCTAAAAGTCCGAATGGTTATAAAGCACCTACAGGTCGTATTCAGGAAGTGCTGAAAGATGCCACAAAGCAAGATGTGCAACGCATTAAGTCCATTTGGGCGCAGGCCTTAAGTCAAATGCAAAAATCACAATCTGCTCTTTTAGCAGAAGCCGAACCTGTTGCGGCATCTTCAAGTGCTTTTGTGTTAAAATTCAAGTATGATATTCATTGTCAGATGGTTGCCGACAACCAGTCTTTAAAGGCTCACTTTACACAATTAATTGCAGGGCAAACTGGTACAATGTACGAGATGCTATGCATACCAGAAGAATCATGGTTAAAAATGCGTGAAGAGTTTATTCGTGATCATGGTCTGCAGCAAAAGAAATCACAGTCTGAATCAGAGCATGGAGAAGAATTATTAGAGCCACCACCGGCAGAAATGCCAGAAGAACCATTTATCGATGATGCCCAACCTCTTGCTTCACAAGATCCACTTGTGACAGAGGCTGAAAAGCTCTTTGGTAAAGATTTTGTTGAAATCATTGAAGATTAAATTTTTTAGGAGGAAACATTTATGCGTGGAATGGGAAATATGCAAGGTATGATGAAAAAAATGCAAAAAATGCAAAAGGAAATGATGGAGGCACAAGAAGCTTTAAATGCTGAGCAATTTGAAGGTGTTGCAGGCGGCGGTATGGTGAAAGTAACAGTTTCTGGTCAGCGTGAAGTAGTTTCAGTAAATCTGGATGAATCTGTAGTAGACCCAGAAGACATCGAAATGCTACAAGACCTAATTGTTATTGCAACAAATGAAGCGTTGAAAAAAGTAGAAGAAAAAACAAACTCAACTATGGGTAAATTCACGCAAGGCTTAAACCTTCCATTCTAGGAGGTATTCATATGTACTACCCAGAACCAATATCTAAATTGATCGATAGTTTTATGAAATTGCCAGGTATCGGGCCGAAAACTGCGGCTCGTCTGGCGTTTTTTGTGTTAACAATGAAGGAAGATGATGTATTATCTTTCTCTAAAGCACTGATTGATGCTAAACGAAACCTAAGCTACTGTTCTGTTTGTGGCAATATAACAGATGTAGATCCATGTCACATATGTACAGATAAGCAACGAGATCATTCTATTATTTGTGTTGTACAAGATACAAAAGATGTGATTGCAATGGAAAAAATGCGTGACTACAACGGTATGTACCATGTACTTCAAGGAGCAATTTCACCAATGGATGGTATTGGTCCAGAAGACATTAATGTTGCTTCTTTGCTAGTGCGCTTGCAAGATGAAAGTGTCCAAGAACTTATTTTAGCTACAAATTCAACAATCGAGGGTGAGGCAACCGCTATGTACATTTCTCGCCTTGTCAAACCGTCTGGCATTCGTACAACCCGTATTGCTCATGGATTGCCAGTAGGTGGAGATCTAGAATATGCAGATGAGGTTACGCTATCTAAGGCAATGGAAGGCCGACGCGAGTTATGAGTGAGGGATTAGTATGTTCTTCCGTAGTAAAGGGAAATTAAAAAAGAATTCGACGATAAGCTTGTGAATCTGATTAAAGAAACAAAAGAGGATTTACAACAGGCAAAGATAATAGAAGAATTAATGGATGATTATGACCTAGGTGTAATTGCTCAACGCAAAACAGCAGAAAGTATTCATTTCTATTTGTTTAAGGAAGCTAGAATTCGTAAGGTATTAATAAAATAGTTCTCTGTAAAATATTCATAGAAGCAAAACAGGAAACATAAACTTTCATAATTATTTAATTGAGGGGGCAACTATATGTCTGGGTTAGTAATTATGAGTATTTGTATTCCTGTCGGGCTTCTTTTTCTTTATGTAATAATAAGACATGCTAAATTGGGTAAAATCTTAGAAGGATTATCGGTGTTCTGGTTTAGATTTGCATTTGCTTTTCTACTATTATTCGTAATCCATTTAGGTATTGGTTATATAGGATATAATGTGCCAATCAATCTGTTTTCGGTCTTAACAATCGCTGTTTTAGGTATTCCTGGTGTCTTAGGAATAACAGCTTTAATATTTATTTTATAAAAGGCTTGCAATATAAAAAGATTATGGTATAGTTATAAAAGTCGCTAATACAACTGATTGAAACGAAAAATAATTTTAAAATTATTGTTGACGCAGTTTGTGGCGCGTGGTATTATATAAGAGTTGCTGCTGAAACAGTAGTGAACGATATGAACCTTGAAAACTGAACAAGCAAAACGTAATCAATAAAGTTTTAAGTAGCTAGTTTTGCTAGTGAACGAAACACAATTTTGGACATCAAACATGATGCCAGCAAAACAATTTGAGCTAATCAAATTTCTTTTATGGAGAGTTTGATCCTGGCTCAGGACGAACGCTGGCGGCGTGCCTAATACATGCAAGTCGAGCGAACAGAAAAGGAGCTTGCTCCTTTGACGTTAGCGGCGGACGGGTGAGTAACACGTGGGCAACCTACCCTATAGTTTGGGATAACTCCGGGAAACCGGGGCTAATACCGAATAATCTCTTTTACTTCATGGTGAAAGACTGAAAGACGGTTTCGGCTGTCGCTATAGGATGGGCCCGCGGCGCATTAGCTAGTTGGTGAGGTAACGGCTCACCAAGGCGACGATGCGTAGCCGACCTGAGAGGGTGATCGGCCACACTGGGACTGAGACACGGCCCAGACTCCTACGGGAGGCAGCAGTAGGGAATCTTCCACAATGGGCGAAAGCCTGATGGAGCAACGCCGCGTGAGTGAAGAAGGTTTTCGGATCGTAAAACTCTGTTGTAAGGGAAGAACAAGTACAGTAGTAACTGGCTGTACCTTGACGGTACCTTATTAGAAAGCCACGGCTAACTACGTGCCAGCAGCCGCGGTAATACGTAGGTGGCAAGCGTTGTCCGGAATTATTGGGCGTAAAGCGCGCGCAGGCGGTCCTTTAAGTCTGATGTGAAAGCCCACGGCTCAACCGTGGAGGGTCATTGGAAACTGGGGGACTTGAGTGCAGAAGAGGAAAGTGGAATTCCAAGTGTAGCGGTGAAATGCGTAGAGATTTGGAGGAACACCAGTGGCGAAGGCGACTTTCTGGTCTGTAACTGACGCTGAGGCGCGAAAGCGTGGGGAGCAAACAGGATTAGATACCCTGGTAGTCCACGCCGTAAACGATGAGTGCTAAGTGTTAGGGGGTTTCCGCCCCTTAGTGCTGCAGCTAACGCATTAAGCACTCCGCCTGGGGAGTACGGTCGCAAGACTGAAACTCAAAGGAATTGACGGGGGCCCGCACAAGCGGTGGAGCATGTGGTTTAATTCGAAGCAACGCGAAGAACCTTACCAGGTCTTGACATCCCGTTGACCACTGTAGAGATATAGTTTCCCCTTCGGGGGCAACGGTGACAGGTGGTGCATGGTTGTCGTCAGCTCGTGTCGTGAGATGTTGGGTTAAGTCCCGCAACGAGCGCAACCCTTGATCTTAGTTGCCATCATTTAGTTGGGCACTCTAAGGTGACTGCCGGTGACAAACCGGAGGAAGGTGGGGATGACGTCAAATCATCATGCCCCTTATGACCTGGGCTACACACGTGCTACAATGGACGATACAAACGGTTGCCAACTCGCGAGAGGGAGCTAATCCGATAAAGTCGTTCTCAGTTCGGATTGTAGGCTGCAACTCGCCTACATGAAGCCGGAATCGCTAGTAATCGCGGATCAGCATGCCGCGGTGAATACGTTCCCGGGCCTTGTACACACCGCCCGTCACACCACGAGAGTTTGTAACACCCGAAGTCGGTGAGGTAACCTTTTGGAGCCAGCCGCCGAAGGTGGGATAGATGATTGGGGTGAAGTCGTAACAAGGTAGCCGTATCGGAAGGTGCGGCTGGATCACCTCCTTTCTAAGGATTATTTCGGAATACAAACCTTAGGTTTGTAAGATTACGTTTTGCGTTCAGTTTTGAAGGTTCATTCTATTTGAATGAAACACTTCAAAACTTGTTCTTTGAAAACTGGATAAAACGACATTGAAATTGTAACAAACACATTTATTTTTTTAAGTTTTTTATAGGCTTAATAACTTGGTTAAGTTATTAAGGGCGCACGGCGAATGCCTTGGCACTAGGAGCCGAAGAAGGACGGCACTAACACCGATATGCTTCGGGGAGCTGTAAGTGAGCTTTGATCCGGAGATTTCCGAATGGGGGAACCCACTACGTTTAATCGCGTAGTATCTTGACGTGAATACATAGCGTCTTGAAGGCAGACCCAGGGAACTGAAACATCTAAGTACCTGGAGGAAGAGAAAGAAAAATCGATTCCCTGAGTAGCGGCGAGCGAAACGGGAAGAGCCCAAACCAAGAGGCTTGCCTCTTGGGGTTGTAGGACACTCTATACGGAGTTACAAAAGAGCGAGTTAGATGAAGCGACTTGGAAAGGTCCGCCAGAGCAGGTAAAAGCCCTGTAGTCGAAAGTTCGTTCTCTCCTGAGTGGATCCTGAGTACGGCGGAACACGTGAAATTCCGTCGGAATCCGGGAGGACCATCTCCCAAGGCTAAATACTACCTAGTGACCGATAGTGAACCAGTACCGTGAGGGAAAGGTGAAAAGCACCCCGGAAGGGGAGTGAAAGAGATCCTGAAACCGTGTGCCTACAAGTAGTTAGAGCCCGTTAATGGGTGATAGCGTGCCTTTTGTAGAATGAACCGGCGAGTTACGATTACGTGCGAGGTTAAGCTTTAGAAGGCGGAGCCGCAGCGAAAGCGAGTCTGAATAGGGCGAAATAGTACGTGGTCGTAGACCCGAAACCAGGTGATCTACCCATGTCCAGGGTGAAGGTGAGGTAACACTTACTGGAGGCCCGAACCCACGCACGTTGAAAAGTGCGGGGATGAGGTGTGGGTAGCGGAGAAATTCCAATCGAACTTGGAGATAGCTGGTTCTCTCCGAAATAGCTTTAGGGCTAGCCTCGTGATGAGAATACTGGAGGTAGAGCACTGTTTGGACTAGGGGGCCATCCCGGTTTACCGAATTCAGACAAACTCCGAATGCCAGATATTTATACACGGGAGTCAGACTGCGAGTGATAAGATCCGTAGTCAAAAGGGAAACAGCCCAGACCACCAGCTAAGGTCCCAAAGTAATCGTTAAGTGGAAAAGGATGTGGCGTTGCACAGACAACCAGGATGTTGGCTTAGAAGCAGCCATCATTTAAAGAGTGCGTAATAGCTCACTGGTCGAGTGACGCTGCGCCGAAAATGTATCGGGGCTAAACGATTCACCGAAGCTGTGGATTGACATCTACGATGTCAGTGGTAGGAGAGCGTTCTAAGTGCGTTGAAGTCAGATCGGAAGGACTGGTGGAGCGCTTAGAAGTGAGAATGCCGGTATGAGTAGCGAAAGACGGGTGAGAATCCCGTCCACCGTATGACTAAGGTTTCCTGAGGAAGGCTCGTCCGCTCAGGGTTAGTCGGGACCTAAGCCGAGGCCGATAGGCGTAGGCGATGGACAACAGGTTGATATTCCTGTACCACCTCCTCACCGTTTGAGAAATGGGGGGACGCAGTAGGATAGGGTAAGCGCGCCGTTGGTTGTGCGCGTCCAAGCAGTAAGGCGTGTGTGTAGGCAAATCCGCACACTGTAACGTTGAGCTGTGATGGCGAGTCCGTATGGACGAAGTTCCTGATTTCACACTGCCAAGAAAAGCCTCTATCGAGGTGAGAGGTGCCCGTACCGCAAACCGACACAGGTAGTCGAGGAGAGAATCCTAAGGTGTGCGAGAGAACTCTCGTTAAGGAACTCGGCAAAATGACCCCGTAACTTCGGGAGAAGGGGTGCTCTTGAGCGTGCAAGCGCATGAGAGCCGCAGTGAATAGGCCCAGGCGACTGTTTAGCAAAAACACAGGTCTCTGCAAAACCGTAAGGTGACGTATAGGGGCTGACGCCTGCCCGGTGCTGGAAGGTTAAGAGGAGTGGTTAGCGCAAGCGAAGCTGCGAATTGAAGCCCCAGTAAACGGCGGCCGTAACTATAACGGTCCTAAGGTAGCGAAATTCCTTGTCGGGTAAGTTCCGACCCGCACGAAAGGCGTAACGATCTGGGCACTGTCTCAACGAGAGACTCGGTGAAATTATAGTACCTGTGAAGATGCAGGTTACCCGCGACAGGACGGAAAGACCCCGTGGAGCTTTACTGTAGCCTGATATTGAATTTTGGTACAACTTGTACAGGATAGGTAGGAGCCAGAGATCTCGGAGCGCCAGCTTCGAAGGAGGCGTCGGTGGGATACTACCCTGGTTGTATTGAAATTCTAACCCATGCCCCTTAGCGGGGCAGGAGACAGTGTCAGGCGGACAGTTTGACTGGGGCGGTCGCCTCCTAAAAGGTAACGGAGGCGCCCAAAGGTTCCCTCAGAATGGTTGGAAATCATTCGTAGAGTGTAAAGGCACAAGGGAGCTTGACTGCGAGACCTACAAGTCGAGCAGGGTCGAAAGACGGGCTTAGTGATCCGGTGGTTCCGCATGGAAGGGCCATCGCTCAACGGATAAAAGCTACCCCGGGGATAACAGGCTTATCTCCCCCAAGAGTCCACATCGACGGGGAGGTTTGGCACCTCGATGTCGGCTCATCGCATCCTGGGGCTGTAGTCGGTCCCAAGGGTTGGGCTGTTCGCCCATTAAAGCGGTACGCGAGCTGGGTTCAGAACGTCGTGAGACAGTTCGGTCCCTATCCGTCGTGGGCGTAGGAAATTTGAGAGGAGCTGTCCTTAGTACGAGAGGACCGGGATGGACACACCGCTGGTGTACCAGTTGTCTTGCCAAAGGCATCGCTGGGTAGCTATGTGTGGACGGGATAAGTGCTGAAAGCATCTAAGCATGAAGCCCCCTCAAGATGAGATTTCCCATTACGCAAGTAAGTAAGATCCCTCAAAGACGATGAGGTAGATAGGTTCGAGGTGGAAGTGTGGTGACACATGGAGCTGACGAATACTAATCGATCGAGGACTTAACCAAAAAAGTTTGAAACATTCAATGCACCGTTTATCCAGTTTTGAAAGAATAAATCTTTCAATTAAATACAAAGTCTAGTGATGATGGCAAAGAGGTCACACCCGTTCCCATACCGAACACGGAAGTTAAGCTCTTTAGCGCCGATGGTAGTTGGGGGCTTCCCCCTGTGAGAGTAGGACGTCGCTAGGCAAAAAGTAACCACTGAGAAATCAGTGGTTTTTTGTATGTTTTGAAATCTAGAAAATGTTAAAGTTTAATAGAATGATCAAAATATTCAAAGGGGTGCAATGGAATGGCAACAGGACAATATAGTAAGGTAATCAATGTACAGAAAAATAAATTAGAGGGTTTTATTCATAATAAAGAACAATGGGCTGTTTTAATACCAGGTTACTTACATCATGAATTACTAAATGAAGACGATATGATCTGGGTCTTCCAAGGAGACTTTGGTATAATTCAGAAAGCTGTTAAAGTAAAACTTAAAGTAAACAAATCAGATGCTCATCAAATACAGTTTGAATTAGAGGGTTTATCTGATCCTATAAATGGTAATGGTTCTTTTGAAATCATACAAAATCAAAATGAATCACCACAACTGACTGGTAATTTAACAATGAAAGCAAGTGGATTTTTAGCAGGAATGATGAATCCAGTATTAGATAATTTTGTACCTCGGCTGATTGAGCAATTAGTGGAAGCAATGGCCATTCAAGCATTACAAGACTAGTTATATGAAAATAAGTGGTGAACCGATTATTACAGATAACAGCAATAATCGGTTTTATTTTAATTAGCAATTCCTACTGCTACAAAAATGATGGTTTAGGTATAGATGACTCTTTTTTTGAGTGAGGCGTCAACGATAATGACATCAAGCTGTGATTAACTTTGATGAAAAGGTTTGTTACTAAATAAAAAGTGGATTACCATGCGGAGGGATAGCTTTTTTCTCTCCTTATAATTTCGTATAATTAAAGGAGAATCTAACGAAAATGGGTGTTTGTTTTGCATAAGAAAAAACCAATTATAGAAGGGTTAGAACGTTTTCGACAGCAACAAAATATTTCTTTTCATGTCCCAGGTCATAAGCATGGTGAACTGTCCCACCTTCCACAAGCATTTAAGGATGTAATGCGTTATGATGTAACTGAGTTATCAGGATTAGATGATCTACATTACCCTGAGGAAATGATATTAGAAGCCGAGAATTTATTGGCAGATACATATGGAGCAACGAAGAGTTTCTTTTTGGTAGGAGGGTCTACTGTTGGAAATTTAGCAATGATTTATGCTACTTGTAACAAAGACGATACCATTATAGTTCAGCGTAATGCACATAAATCAATTTTCCATGCTATTGAACTTGTTGGGGCTAAGCCAATTTTTGTGTCGCCGCTATGGGATGAACGGACAATGTCGGCGACACATGTAACTTATAGAGATTTAAAAGAAGCCGTAGAAAATTATTCAGAGGCGAAAGCAGTAGTTTTAACATATCCTACTTATTATGGGATGACTTCGAATGAAATACAGCAACAAATTGCTTATTGTCATGAGAAGGGAATACCTGTATTGGTGGATGAAGCACATGGCGCTCATTTTAATGCATGTACGCTATTTCAGCCATCCGCATTGACACTTGGTGCAGACGTTGTTGTTCAATCAGCTCATAAAACTTTACCTGCTATGACGATGGCCTCTTTTATGCATGTTAAGTCGGAATTGATAGAGGCTGACAAAATACATCATTACTTACGCATGTTACAATCTAGTAGTCCATCTTACTTATTATTAGCATCATTAGATGATGCTCGCTATTATGTACAGACATATATGGAGAGTGATGGGGCATATATAATAGAAAAAAAGAATCAATGGGTAGATGCATTACGAGCAATTGGATCATTAGAAGTAATTGAAGTAGATGATCCACTTAAAGTATTGCTACGTGTTAATGGTTATAGTGGCTTTCAATTACAGGAGGCATTAGAGGCAAAGCATGTATATGGGGAACTTGCAGATGCCAATCAGGTTTTATTTGTGTTACCTTTGCTGAAGCAGGGACATACCTACCCATTTGCTGAAATCAGGGTTCGTATAAAAGAGGCCATAACAACGCTATTAAACACAGCTAAAACAGATAGCATAACGGCTTCTCAAACAGCCTATCATTTTGTACCGATTACTGAGCCTATATATACCTTTAATGAGGTTGCATCATTAAAGAAAGAATGGTTACCATATATGCGTACAATGGGGCGAATTTCAGCGAATATGATCATTCCTTATCCACCTGGTATACCATTATTAGTACCAGGAGAAAGAATAACAGTAGCTAAGTTAAGTCAATTGGAAGAGCTACTAGCAGCAGGTGCAACATTCCAGGGGAATCATCGTTTAGCAGAAAAAATGATTCAGGTTATTAAATAGTTGGAGGCAATAACAGCATGAATAGCAATTTATTTATTACATTTGAAGGACCAGAGGGAGCAGGAAAAACAACGGTCATTCAAATGATAGCAGAGCGATTAAAAAAAATAATATTGAAGTTCTAGCAACAAGAGAACCAGGTGGAATTGAGATTGCAGAAAAAATAAGAACGATTATTTTGAATCCTGCACATACTGCTATGGATGAACGAACAGAAGCATTGTTATATGCTGCAGCAAGAAGCCAGCATTATTTTGAGAAAGTACGTCCTGCCTTAGATGCAGGGAAGTTAGTGATATGTGACCGTTTTATCGATTCCTCTTTAGCTTATCAAGGATATGCAAGAGGTATAGGTGTCAATGAGGTGCTTTCTATTAATGAATTTGCTATTGGGAAGAAATTACCTGACGTGACCATACTATTTGATCTTGCTCCAGAGGTTGGCTTAGCGCGTATTCATGCAACTGGCAATCGGGAAGTAAACCGCTTAGATGTTGAAAGCTTGCCGTTTCATCAGAAGGTACGTGAAGGATATTTACAATTAGTAGAGCAGTACCCAGAGCGAATACGTGTAGTCAATGCAGATCAAGATATTGAAAATGTTGTGGAAGATGTATGGTTATTATTATTGGAAGCAATGCAGTAAATGCATGAAGTTGTCTACAACAATGTGATATAATGATACTATCCATTAATTTATTTTCACTAGGAGGGCAACATTTGTCGAAGTACCTATTAGGTCAGACACACCTTCGTGTAAGATACATTATGTGTTTATAGGGAACCTTGTAGATGTCTCTTTTAAAACTTTCTTATAGAGTTTTTGTATCAACATGATGATGTTCCTCTAGTTCAACAGATGAACTAAGATTAAGAATAGAATTGAAATCTATCTAGGCGAATTTTATAAAAGGGGTGAGTGCGAATGAAGTTAGTCGTAGCTGTAGTGCAAGATCAGGATAGCAGCCGCTTATCAAATGCTTTAACGAAAAATCAGTTTCGCGCAACTAAATTAGCGAGCACAGGAGGATTTTTACGTTCAGGAAATACGACATTTCTTATAGGAACTGAAGACTCTCTCATACCCAAACTTTTAGATATTATTCGGGATAATTGTCGGGCAAGAGAGCAAATGGTTGCACCCGTTTCTCCGTTAGGAGGAAATGCTGATTCCTATATACCTTACCCTGTGGAGGTAGAGGTGGGAGGAGCTACCGTATTTGTTTTACCGATTGAACAATTCCATCATTTTTAAAAAGTAGCCTCCGAAGCTAAATCATTGATTATTTGTTACTATTAAACATTTTATTTAAAATCGATTATGCGTAGGAGAAATAGATGAAAATTGTGGGGGCGAAACCAGCTTGAAGATTAATCAAGATATACGTGTCGGGTTAAATACAAATCGCAAAGAGCCACTACAAAATAATAATCAAAATAACCGATTTGGAGATATGGTCGTCAAGCAAGGTAATAAGCTGCAAACAGAACAACTCACGCGTTTGTTAGGAGATATATCTACTGCAGGGGACCGAGTAGCTAGATCACGTAATTTACGAGAACTTGCTAGGTTTAAAATGCTTGTTAAACGATTTCTACAAGAGACAGTAGAACATGGTATGGAGTTAAAACAATCACATACCTGGAATCGTTTTGGTGAAGGAAGACGTCTGAAAATCATTGAAACCATTGATACACGTCTTGTCGAGCTTGCACAGGATCTCTTAGACGAAGAAAAAGAAGCAATAGATCTTCTTGATAAAATCGGTGAAATTAAAGGCTTACTAATTAATTTATATATGTAAAACCCGTGTCTCGTTCTCATTTAGGCGCGGGCTTTTTTCAAATGTTGATGTGGCTACTCGCCATAAAGTAATCAACTGTAATCTTTACAAGAGTGCAAGAAAGTATCACCTTTTGTTGTAGAGACAGGAAGGAATTTAAATGTATGGCCAAGAATGTTGAAGAGCTACTCACACTGCAACCAGTCGTAATGAAGCAGCTTCAAACAATATTTGACAAGAATAGATTAGCACATGCATATATTTTTGATGGCGAAAAAGGGACAGGCAAGGCAGATATTATGCACTTTTTTGTCAAATTAATGTTATGTGAGCAACCAAGTGGAAATGTTCCATGTGAAACATGTCGAAATTGCAAACGTGTAGATTCGGGAAATCATCCAAATATTCATCAAATTTATCCAGATGGTCAATTCATAAAAATTGATCAGATGCGAGAACTCATCGGAGAAATGAAAATGGTGGGTGTAGAAGAAGGACGTAAGATTTATGTGCTTCATCATGCAGACCGTCTTAATACAGCCTCTGCAAATATGATACTTAAATTTTTAGAGGAGCCAGAAGGAGAAGTAACTGCCATATTACTAACTGAGCAAATGCAGTCAATTCTTCCAACTATCCGTTCTCGTTGTCAACATATCAAATTTCAAAAAATGCCACGTCATGTTTTGTTGAAGCATTTACAGGAAAATAATATTTCATATTCAATGGCCTCAACAGTAAGCATGATGACAAATGAGCTCGAAACAGCGATTTTTTTAGCAAATGATGAGCAGTTTGCACTCGCTCGAAAAACAGTGTTAAAATTAGTAGAGGCCATTCGGCAAAATGTACATGAAGCATTGCTTATTGTGCATGAAGAGTGGTTGCCTCACTTTAAAGAAAAAAGCGAGATGGAGCAAGCATTGGATTTACTACTATTTGCTTACCGTGATATAGTGTCAATAAAAGCTAATCCCGAGGCAGCTTGTACTTATCCAGACATGTTACCACTATTTAAAGAAGTTGCGTTATATTCCACTTATGAAAGATTATCAAATCAGATGGAATCTATTTTACAAGCACGCGCCTCTTTACAGCGTAACATGAATAGGACGTTATTGATGGAGCAGTTAATGCTAAATCTGCAGGAGGGATATACATTTGTATAATGTAGTAGGAGTCCGCTTTAAAAAGGCGGGTAAAATATATTATTTTGATCCGGCATCATTTCTACTAGAGGATAGTCAATATGTTATTGTAGAGACAGCCCGCGGTGTAGAGTATGGAAAAGTAGTTGTCCCTCAAAAAGTTGTGGGTGATAATGATGTTGTATTACCACTAAAACAAGTACTTAGACCAGCAGATGATCGTGATCGTATACAAGTAGAGGAAAATGCAGCGGAATCAAAGCGTGCATTTGAGCTCGCTAGTACTAAAATTATAGAGCATAATTTAGAAATGAAACTTGTAGATGTTGAATATACATTTGATCGTAATAAAATTATTTTTTACTTTACAGCTGAAGGACGAGTTGATTTTAGGGATCTAGTAAAAGATTTAGCCTCGGTTTTTAGAACACGTATTGAACTTCGTCAAATTGGTGTGCGTGATGAAGCCAAGCTTTTAGGTGGTATCGGTCCATGTGGTAGAATGCTTTGTTGTTCCACATTTTTGGGTGATTTTGAGCCCGTTTCGATTAAAATGGCTAAAGATCAAAACCTATCATTAAATCCTTCAAAAATATCTGGCCTTTGTGGACGTTTAATGTGTTGCTTAAAGTATGAAAATGATGAATATGAAGAAGCAAAAGAGGGCATGCCAGATGTTGGTGAGATAACAATGACACCAGATGGCCGTGGGAAAGTAGTAGGGCTAAATGTGCTGGAAAGACTTATTCAAGTATATTTACATGAGCAGGAACGCACAGTTGAGTATACACTAGAAGAACTGCTAGCATGCGAAAAAAATCTTATTTAAGATAGAGAATTTAACGAGGTGGCTTGGGTGAAGGACCGTAATTTCTTAGATACCGTTATGGAGTTCGAACAACAGCTCGAAGCAATGCAGGAGCAATTTGGTGCATTGAAACAATTTGTAGCGTTAATGATGGAAGAGCATAAGGCGCTTGAAACAGAAAATCATCACCTACGTACACGTCTAGAAGAACTACTTTCTAATACAAACTCCGTACAAGCTGCTGAAGTAAAGAAAGAGAGTCCGCTAGATATTGGTGAGGGATATGATAACTTAGCTCGCCTCTACCAAGAGGGCTTCCATGTTTGCCATGTTCATTTTGGAAGTTCACGTAAGGGTGAGGATTGTCTGTTCTGTCTATCATTTTTAAATAAACAAAATGTGTAATAAAAGGCTGATTCCCGCTACGGTGGTGTCAGTCTTTTGTTTTGTAGCGTAGGAGGAGTAAGCATGGAAAAATGGCTAAAAGGTGACGAGCGGTTAGATTATTTGTTGGCTGAGAATTTACGTATTATTCAAAGTCCCTCTGTCTTTTCGTTCTCATTAGATGCAGTATTGCTTTCGAAATTTGTCAGTATGCCTTATCATAAGGGAAAAATCGTTGATTTATGCTCAGGAAATGGTGTGATTCCACTTTTTTTAAGTGCACGTACAAAGGGACAGATAACAGGCGTAGAAATTCAGCCACGTTTATTTGAGATGGCAGAGAGAAGTATCCGTTACAATCAGCTAGAACAGCAAATTCAAATGATTCTTGGAGATGTTAAAGAAATACCCAAACAACTTGGCATTGAAAAGTATGATGTGGTTACCTGTAATCCACCCTATTTTTTAGCACATGAAGCGAGTGATAAAAATCTTAGTGAGCATCATGCCATTGCACGCCATGAATTGTATTTAACATTGGAAGAAGCGATTCAATCCGCAAGTAAATTATTAAAGCAAGGGGGCAAGGCCGCATTTGTTCACCGACCTGGGCGATTATTAGATATTGTGACAGCTATGCGAGCAAATCGCTTAGAGCCCAAACGGATGCAGCTCATTTATCCGAAGGAAGGGAAAGAGGCTAATACATTATTAATAGAAGGAATAAAAGATGGAAAGCCTGATTTAAAAATTCTGCCGCCGTTGTATGTTTATGATGCCAATAATGAATACACGACAGAAGTGAGAGAAATTCTTTATGGAAAAGAGCAATAATCACTACTTTTATGTGTTAGAGTGTGCTGATCAAACTCTTTATGCAGGGTATACAAATAATATAGAAAAACGTGTTGCTGTACATAACGCTGGTAAAGGAGCAAAATATACAAGAGCTAGAGGTCCAGTGAAATGTATTTACAAAGAAATATTCGAGACAAAGCAAGAAGCAATGCGTGCTGAATATGCCTTTAAGCAATTAACAAGAACACAGAAAATTAATTATATAAGGAGGGGTGAATCGTGAAATCACAAAAAAGTACAATACACGATCAGACAGGTTGTTTATATCTGGTAGGAACACCTATTGGTAATTTAGAGGATATGAGTGTGCGTGCACTTCGCATTTTAAAAGAAGCAGATATTATCGCTGCAGAAGATACTAGAAACACCAAAAAGCTGTGTAACTACTTTGAGATTGACACACCACTAATCAGCTACCATGAGCATAATATAGCCGTAGGTGGAGAAAAATTATTAACATTACTACAAGAAGGAAAAACAATAGCATTAGTAAGTGATGCAGGTTTACCTTGTATTTCTGATCCAGGTGCAGATATAGTGGAAAAAGCAATTGCCCAAAACTTTTCTGTTGTACCAGTGCCAGGGCCTAATGCAGCAATTTCAGCATTAATTGCATCTGGGTTATCGCCACAACCATTTTTCTTTTATGGATTTTTGAATCGCGGAAAAAAGGAACGTCGCCAGCAATTAGAACAATTAAAAAAACGCCAAGAAACGATTTTACTATATGAGGCACCACATCGCTTAAAGGATACATTAAAAGATATGGAAGCTATACTCGGAGAACGTCGTATTGTTTTAGCTCGAGAGCTGACAAAGAAGTTTGAAGAGTTTTTACGAGGTACTTTGTCTGAAGCTGTAGTATGGTCACAAACTGAAGAAATACGAGGAGAGTTCTGTATTGTTCTTGAAGGTAATAGCTGTGTAGAAGAGGAAGATCGTGAAGAAGCCTATTGGCAAAACATGTCCATTGTTGAACATGTTGATTTCATTATCAATGAATCGAATGTATCTTCAAAAGAAGCCATTAAAGAAGTAGCTAAGTTAAGGCAAGTGGCAAAGCGAGATGTTTATAATGAATATCATAGTGAATAATAGTAAAGAGTTACCTTATTAGGGTAGCTCTTTATTTTTATTTAGTTAATGACTCGAAACTTAAAAGTTGAAAAGTAATAATTTTGAGACACAATTTTAAATTGATAATAATTGTAAATAATAGTAACCTTAAATAGAAAGGTCTGACATGGACATTATAAGGGGTTAAGAAATTGGTTATATTAATAAACAGAAACACCTAAATCACTGTTTTGATTTAGGTGAGAAACTAATTATTTTTTTAAGTTAGATTGAATTTCTTTAACTAACATTTCTGCGCCTTCTGGACTTAAAATTAATTTGCCTCCAACTAGACGGAAGTTATCATCTGAAACTTCACCAGTAACAGCACATGTCATATTAGGCATATATTTTTTTAAGATGATTTTATCATCATCCACATAGATTTCTAAAGCGTCCTTTTCAGCAATACCTAGCGTACGGCGTAACTCGATAGGAATTACTACACGACCTAACTCATCGACTTTACGAACAATCCCTGTTGATTTCATAATAGATTTCCTCCTAATTTATAAAAGTTATATTGGTATTTCGTCAAATTTCGACATTAATTCTTTGTCTGATAGTTATCATACCAAGTAATGCCATAAACGTCAATTAATTAATGCACTAATATTATGGTTTTTAAAAAAAATTTTTGAGAAGAATGCAGGTATTTTAATTTTTTTAAAAGGTTTTTAATAAATATTTTTGTTAATAGTAAAAAAGGTTCTTATTTAAGTCATTTAATGGATTAAATATATTATTCGACATTTTTCGCGTTTAATAAACTTTCATTGAAACGAATTTCGTACTTCGTTAGAATAGAAAGTATATTGTAAAACAATGGAGGCAGTTCTTGTGAGTGAACAACAAAAAACATTCTATATAACAACACCCATTTACTATCCAAGTGGGAAATTTCATATTGGTACGGCATATACAACAGTAGCATCTGATACTATTGCACGCTATAAACGTTTAAAAGGTTATGATGTACGCTTTTTAACAGGAATGGACGAACATGGCCAAAAAATTCAAGAAAAAGCAGCAGAAGCGGGTAAACATCCTCAAGATTATGTAAATGAAATTGCCGATGCTGCGAAAAAACTTTGGGGTTTAATGGATATTTCTTATGATGACTTTATTCAAACAACGCAGGATCGACATACGAAAGCTGTCGAAAAGATTTTCCAAAAGTTTTTAGATAATGGTGATATCTATAAAGGTGAATATGAAGGTTGGTACTGTACACCGTGTGAATCATTCTTTACTGAGACTCAACTAGTTGACGGGAACTGTCCAGATTGTGGTCGTCCGGTGCATAAGGTTAAAGAAGAATCGTACTTCTTTAATATGAAGAAATATGCAGATCGTTTATTAGCTTATTATGAAGAAAACCTTGAATTCATTGAGCCAGAATCACGGAAAAATGAAATGATTAACAACTTCATTAAACCAGGGCTAGAGGATTTATCGGTATCAAGAACATCCTTCGACTGGGGAATTAAAGTACCAGGAGATCCAAAGCATGTTATTTATGTATGGGTTGATGCATTAACGAATTATATTACAGCCTTAGGTTATCTATCAGAAGATGAATCATTATTCAATAAATATTGGCCAGCAGATGTACATGTAGTTGGCAAGGATATTGTTCGTTTCCACACGATTTATTGGCCAATCTTCTTAATGGCATTAGATTTGCCATTACCGAAAAAGGTATTTGCTCATGGTTTTATTATGATGAAAGACGGTAAAATGTCTAAATCAAAAGGCAATGTAATTTATCCTGAAATGTTAATCGAGCGTTATGGTCTAGATGCCACACGTTATTTCCTATTACGAGAATTACCATTTGGCTCTGATGGGGTATTTTCACCAGAATCATTTATTGAACGTACAAACTTTGATCTGGCTAATGATTTAGGGAACTTATTAAATCGTACAATTTCAATGATTAATAAATATTTTGATGGTATTATTCCGACAGAAAATCTTCAACCGACAGAATTTGATGCAGCTTTAAAAGAGCAAGCTGAGTCGGTACGTATTAAATATGAAGAAAGTATGGAAAAAATGCAATTTAGTGTCGTTCTTGCTGACTTATGGACGCTTGTTTCACGCACAAATAAGTATATAGATGAGACACAACCATGGGTGTTAGCAAAGGAAGAGTCAGACAAGCCAAAATTAGGTGCAGTTATGCGAAATTTGGCAGAAAGCTTACACCAAATCGCTGTCATGTTGCAACCATTTATGACAACAACTCCTAAACGTATGATCGATCAGTTAGGATTAGATGACAAATTCTTAGCATGGGATACAATTGCAACATTCGGCAATACTATTCCAGCAAACATTAAAGTGGTAGAAAAAGGGATACCGATTTTCCCACGCTTAGAAAATGAGGTTGAGATTACTTATATTCGTGAGGAAATGCGTGGGTCTGTGAAAACACCACAGGATGAAGAAATTAAAAAGGTAGAAAAAACTGAAGAAAATCCAGAAATTCCTGAAATTACTATTGATGATTTTATGAAAGTTGATTTGCGTGTAGCTACTGTGACTGCATGTGAAACTGTTCCGAAAGCAGATAAATTATTAAAGCTACAAGTTGATCTAGGATATGAGCAACGTCAAGTAGTTTCAGGTATTGCGAAATTCTATACACCAGATGATTTAATAGGTCAAAAAGTGATTGTCGTAGCAAATTTAAAACCAGTAAAATTACGTGGTGAAATATCACAAGGAATGATTTTAGCTGGTGAGAAAGATGGAATTTTAAAATTAGCATCAGTTGATCCTAAACTTGAAAATGGTGCAAAAGTAAAGTAATGAACTTAAGGAAGGCCTGCTGAATATGAATTATTCAGCAGGCTTTTCAAATCTGTTAGAGAAATCGGGATTAAATTATTTTGATATAATTTATGATGCGTGAAAAACTTGGTTTTATGGGCCCGAAGAACTACTTGTGGTAATGTCGATTAAGTGGAATGTCACAATGTCGAATAGTTTGTAATGAAATTGTAATGATCACGAAAAATATGAAATAATAAATTTTAATAAAATCAATGTTAGGAGAATGAAGATGTTTATAGATACACACGTACATTTAAACGCAGATCAGTATGAGGAAGATCTTCAAGAAGTGATTGATAGAGCTCTTGAAGCTAAAGTAGAACGAATGGTAGTTATTGGTTTCGACCGTAAAACCATTGAGAGAACAATGCAATTAATAGAGCAATATGATTTTGTTTACGGTGTCATTGGCTGGCATCCAGTAGACGCTATTGATTGTACTCAACAAGATTTAGAGTGGATTGAGCAATTAGCTTCACATCCAAAAATAGTTGGCATTGGTGAAACGGGATTGGACTACTATTGGGATAAGTCTCCAAAAGACGTTCAACAGGAACTTTTTCGCAAGCAAATTCAATTAGCTCAAAAGATCAATTTACCAATCGTTATTCATAATAGGGATGCAACAGGTGATGTTGTACAAATTTTACGTGAAGAAAATGCTGCATCCGTAGGGGGTGTTATGCACTGCTTTAGTGGAAGTGTAGAAACAGCGTGTGAATGTATAGCAATGAATTTTATGATTAGTCTTGGGGGACCAGTGACATTTAAAAATGCACGTCTACCAAAGGAAGTAGCTACAGAAATAGCTCTTGAACACTTGATGATTGAAACAGACGCTCCTTATTTAGCTCCACATCCACATCGAGGTAAGCGCAATGAACCCGCTTTCGTGCCTTTAGTTGCTGAGGAAATCGCACGTTTGAAAGGGTTGACAATTGAGGAAATTGCACAAGCAACTACAACCAATGCGAAAAATTTTTTTGGGATTGACAATTAACTAGCTTAGATGCCTCCAATACAGGGTTTGTGGTTGGCAAAAAACAAGAAGTCAATTTTCAGAGAAATACTTTCGGGTTGACAGTGCCAAAACTAGTCCGTATAATCCAACCTTGTATTAAGGAGGCGTTTTTTCATGTCAAATAATTCCATGAAAAACTTGTTCTTAGGATCATTGAGGAGTAAGCAAACAGTGATAAGAATTATCTCACTTGTCCTGTTTGTGTCTGTAATCTCTTTCGTGCTTTATCAAGGTACGAAAAAATCCGTTAAGCTTGAAGCAAATGGAGAAACAATCGAAGTATCAACACATGCCAAAACTGTAGAACAATTATTACAAAATCAAAATATAGATATAGCAGAGCATGACAAAATTTCACCCTCTCTGAACACCAAAATTGTTAATGGATTAGCAATTACATGGGAACAGGCAAAAGAAGTAACTATTTCAGTTGATGGAAATCAGTCAAAAGTTTGGACAACTGAAACACTTGTGAAAGACATTTTGAAGGAAGCAAATATTAAAGTATCTGAACATGACTCTTTAGCGCAAGGTCTAGATACTGAACTAGGAGCAGATAACAAAATCGATATTCAAAAAGCGTTTCAAGTAGCGCTTGTCGATGGCGTAAATAAAAGACAAGTATGGTCCACTTCGACTACGGTCGCTAACTTTTTAAAACAACAAGGAATTCAGCTAAATGAATTCGATCGTGTCGAAAATAACCTGGAGAACGTTATTACTCCGGAGAGTAAAATCACAGTAGTTCGCGTAGAAAAGGTTATCGATGTAGTGGAAGACTCTTTAGATTTCGCAGTTGAAAAGAAGCAGGATGCTTCATTGCAAAAGGGGAAACAAAAAGTAGTAGCAACGGGCGAGAAGGGTTCGATTTCTCGTACGTATGAGGTTGTCAAAGAAAACGGTAAGGTTGTGGCAAAAAACCTACAATCTGAGAAAGTGTTAAAAGAGCCGAAGAAGCAAGTGGTTGCTGTAGGCACAAAAACAATTGTTGCAAGTGCAGCAACTGTGTCACGTGGTTCTGCAGAGCCTACTAACGGAAAAGAATTTTATGTAACGGCAACAGCATATACACCATATTGCAACGGTTGTACTGGTACATCAGCAACTGGTATAAATCTACGTTCAAATTCTGGCTTGAAGGTGATCGCAGTTGACCCTTCTGTTATTAAGTTAGGATCAAAGGTTTGGGTAGAAGGCTATGGAACTGCTATAGCTGGGGATACTGGTGGGTCAATTAAGGGTAATAAGATTGACATACTTGTACAAACAGATGCCCAAGCACGTAACTGGGGACGTAAGAAAGTGCGCGTTAAAGTATTAAATTAAAAAAATTGTAAAATTAATCAAAATGTTTTTCACAAATGGAGCTTTCCTGTTTTGACTGGCGGGAAGGCTTCTTTATTATTTTTTTAGCAAATGATGTTGTAGGTATGTAGAGAGAAAGTTGAATAAGATAAGCTCATCTGAACCTTGTATTCCTGTACAAATCGTATAGAGCAGTTGTAAAATGGTCAGAAGATAAGGTAGATAGAAAAGAGGAGCCTTTTTGCAAATTAAAGAAATTATTGTTGTTGAAGGAAAAGATGATACGACAGCTATTAAACGTGCTGTACAAGCAGATACTATAGAAACGAATGGATCTGCAATTTCTGAAGAAACGTTAAAGCGAATTCAGCACGCACAAGAAAAACGTGGAGTTATCGTATTTACTGATCCAGACTATCCAGGACGTCGAATACGCGCCATTATCGAGGAGCGTGTAAAAGGGGTGAAGCATGCCTTTTTACCAAAAGCGAAAACGATCGCTAAAAACGGTAAAGGGTTAGGGATTGAGCATGCTGCTGATGAGGATATACGTGAGGCACTACAACATGTCTATACCCCTACACATGAGGTGCTAAACGAAGAGGTAATTACACTGGAAGATTTAATGACTGCTCGTTTAATTGGACATCCACAATCAAAGCAACGTCGTGATAGACTAGGGGAAATTTTAAATATAGGTGCTACAAATGGTAAACAACTTCATAAAAGATTGAAAATGTTTCAGATTACAGAGGAGCAATTTGGTGCGGCTATCGCACAGTTAGATCAGGAGGAAAATGATGCATAAGGATATTGCTACACCAATTCGAACACAAGAAATATTAAAAAAGTATGGTTTTTCATTTAAAAAAAGTTTAGGTCAAAACTTCTTAATTGACCCGAACATTTTAAGAAATATAGTGAGTCACGCCAATTTAACTGAGAATAGTGGCGCAATTGAAGTTGGTCCTGGGATTGGGGCATTAACTGAGCATTTGGCGAGAAGCGCTAAAAAGGTAGTTTCCTTTGAAATTGACCAACGTTTATTACCTGTACTAGAAGATACGCTTAGTCCATATAATAATGTGTCTATTATTCACTCTGACATACTTAAGGCAGATGTGGAGAAAGTAATTGCAGATGAGATGCCAGGTATTGATGATATTATGGTTGTAGCAAATTTACCGTATTATGTAACGACCCCAATTTTACTGAAATTACTCAATGACCGATTACCGATCCGTGGTTTTGTTGTGATGATGCAGAAAGAGGTAGCAGACCGTATAACAGCTAAGCCAGGGACGAAAGAATATGGTTCTTTATCAATTGCAATACAATATTACGTGAAAGCAGATATTGCGATGACAGTGCCAAAAACCGTTTTCATGCCGCAACCTAACGTCGACTCTGCAGTAATTCGCCTTATTAAGCATGAGGAACCACCAGTAAAAGTAATAGATGAGGATTTTTTATTTGTTGTAACGCGTGCTTCATTCGTACAGCGAAGAAAAACAATCTATAATAACCTGCAATCTGGTTTACCTAATGGAAAGGCACAAAAGGATCAAATTTTACAGGCATTAGAGTTAGCAAATATTGAGCCAACTCGCCGTGGAGAAACACTTTCAATTCAAGAGTTTGGGAAATTAGCTGATGCACTGCATCCTGTATTTGCAAAGTAAAAATTTTTGTTAACAATTTTTCGGATATGTAAAAAAATATATATTTTTTTATAAAAATAAGTTGACAAGATTTATAAGAGGCTGATAAAATATTATATTTTGTTGACATTTTTGGGCCATTAGCTTATACTTGTTATTAGTGAGGTGTAAGCGAAAATGCCAAAAACTTTAGCGGACATTAAAAAGTCGTTGGATTGTCATTTGGGTAAACGTTTGCAATTAAAAGCAAACGGTGGTCGCAAGAAAACGGTTGAGTGTGCAGGGATACTACGTGAGACATATCGCGCCATCTTTGTAGTAGAGCTCGATCAAGAAGACAATACGTGCAAGCGCGTATCGTATAGCTACACAGATATTTTAACTGAAGCAGTAGAGATTACATTTTTAGACGAAGCAAAGGCTGCTGTCGCAAAATAGTTTCTAGTACTTATTTCTATATTTTAGAAACACTCATGTATATTAAAAATACATGAGTGTTTTGCGTTTTCACGGGCATACTAAATTCGTCAGTTGTTAAAGGAGGAGTTTATATGCCTAGAAAAGGTATCATGTCACCTCGTTTAAAAGAAGAGATCGCAAAAGAACTTGGATTTTATGATGTTGTGCAAAAGGAAGGCTGGGGCGGCATAAAAGCTCGTGATGCTGGTAATATGGTCAAACGTGCCATAGAAATGGCAGAACGGGCAAGTAGTGAGCAAGAGCGTAAGTAGACTGTTTTTGCTAAAATAGTCATCTTATAAAGTTTCATTCAGCAGGGATGAAAATCCTTACTGACACAACAAATACAACTGACGAGAGAGAGCCGTTACTCCGAATAGGGTAAACGGTTCTTTTTTTCCATTTTCGTATTCTCAATATGGTAAAATAAAATGAATAATCTTGCGCGAAAAAAAGAACTGTTTATACGTGTAGCTATAAGGAGGAAGAAAGATGCTTTATGTAAAGGCGCCTGCAAAAATTAATTTAACATTAGATGTACTTTATAAAAGACCGGATAATTTTCACGAAGTGGAGATGGTTATGACAACAGTCGATTTAGCTGATCGTATCAGTCTTGAATCTCGAGAAGATGGTGTTATTCAAATAATTTCAACAGATAATTTTGTACCAAATGACCATCGTAATTTTGCTTATCAGGCAGCGCGTCTCATTAAAGATACATATGGCATTAGACAAGGTGTATCCATTACGATTGAAAAGGAAATCCCCATAGCAGCAGGACTCGCAGGAGGTAGTAGTGATGCAGCTGCAACATTAAAAGGGCTAAATGAACTGTGGGATTTAGGTTTATCAATAGATGAATTAGCGGAACTTGGTGCTAAAATTGGTTCGGATGTTTCGTTTTGTGTTTACGGAGGCACGGCACTCGCTACAGGACGAGGCGAAAAAATAAAGGAATTACCAGCTCCACCTAATTGTTGGGTTGTACTAGCTAAGCCTAAAATTGGTGTGTCGACAGCAGAAGTTTATGGGGGTCTTAAGGTTGAAGGACTGCAACACCCCAATACACAGCAGATGATACAAGCTATAGAGACAAAAGATTATGAGCTATTATGTTCTTCATTAGGAAATGTTTTGGAAACTGTAACATTTAAGCTACACCCAGAAGTTGTGATGTTAAAGGAACAAATGAAGCGCTTTGGGGCAGATGCCACGCTAATGAGTGGAAGCGGTCCAACTGTATTTGGGCTAGTGGATAGTGAAGCTCGTGTAAGTCGCATTTATAATGGTTTACGTGGTTTTTGTGAGGAAGTTTATGCAGTACGAATTTTGGGTGAGCGAAATACGCTTGCTTAGAAACGCAAATTTGTGTTAATTTTACCTATAAATATTCGTGTTTAGGAGAGGGTCGCATGAAATGGAAGCGTAGTGAACGACTAGTTGATATGACGTACTACTTACTAGAACATCCACATCAGCTGATCCCGCTAACTTATTTTTCAGAACTATATCAATCTGCTAAGTCATCCATTAGTGAAGATTTAACGATTGTAAAAGAAACATTCGAAGAAAAAGGAATCGGGTTATTGATGACAGTGCCGGGTGCTGCAGGAGGAGTAAAGTATATTCCGAAAATGTCCGAGGCTGAAGTACGTTTAGTGATTCAAGATTTAAAAGCAGAGCTAGAACATTCAGATCGATTGTTACCAGGTGGTTACTTATTTATGACGGACTTGCTTGGAAACCCAGATTTAATTAATCGTGTAGGAAAGGTCTTTGCTTCGGCCTTTGCAGATCAACAAATCGATGTCATAATGACAGTAGCAACTAAAGGGATATCCATCGCTCATGCCATTGCAAGACATTTAAATGTACCAGTGGTTGTTGTGAGAAGAGATAGTAAAGTAACAGAAGGTTCTACAGTAAGCATTAACTATGTATCTGGTTCTTCCAGAAGAATTCAGACAATGGTATTATCAAAAAGAAGCATGAAGAGTGGACAACGTGTATTAATTACTGACGACTTTATGAAGGTCGGCGGTACTATGAATGGCATGAAAAATCTCTTAGAGGAGTTTGACTGTCAGCTAGCAGGCATTGCAGTGCTTGTGGAGGCTGAGCATGCGGACGAAACATTAGTAGATGATTATTATTCACTTGTAAAGCTTCATGAAGTTAATGAAAAAGATCGAACAATTGCATTAAGTGAAGGTAACTATTTTTCTAAAAGGGGACATGACAAATGAAAGTAGTAGCAACAACAAATGCACCAGCAGCAATCGGACCATATTCACAAGGTATTATTGTTAACGGTATGTTTTATAGCTCTGGTCAAATTCCATTAACAGCTACAGGAGATTTAGTGGAAGGCGATATAACTGTACAAACAAATCAAGTATTTGCTAATTTAAAAGCTGTTTTAGCGGAAGCTGGAACTTCTTTAGATAATGTTGTGAAAACAACGGTCTTTATGAAAGATATGAATGACTTTGTAGCGATGAATGAAGTTTATGCAAATCATTTCGGTGATCATAAACCAGCTCGTTCAGCTGTAGAGGTAGCCCGTCTTCCGAAAGATGTAAAAGTAGAAATCGAAGTAATCGCAATCGTAAAATAAATAAAACTTATTAAGCTCACTAAAGAGAATCTTTATTCTTTTTAGTGGGTTTTTTTACGCCGACAAACAATTGTCAAAAATTACGTATATAAGAAAAAATATTATTCTAATAAGTATTCAAATTTTTTAGAAAATTTGATAGACTATGAAAAGGAAAATATTCGGTAATTGAGAATATAATATTTTCATTTAGGCATCCAAGAAGAGAGGTGGTGAGAAAATGGAAGTTACTGATGTGAGATTACGTCGGGTACAGACGGATGGTCGCATGCGTGCGATTGCTTCCATTACACTTGATAATGAATTTGTTGTTCACGATATTCGTGTCATTGATGGAAATACTGGATTATTTGTAGCTATGCCTAGTAAACGAACACCAGATGGGGAATTTAGAGATATTGCTCATCCAATTAATTCTGATACTCGAAATAAAATTCAGGAGATCATTTTAAACGAGTATCATAACTCTAGTGAAATAGAGGAAGCTGGTAAAGAAGAAGAATTAGAGGGAATCGGTGTGTAATAAATAGTAAATAACTTACTTTTTAAGGATATGTTACAAACTTACGGTAAAAAAGATAGGAAGAACTCTTCTAGTTGGAAGGGTTCTTTTTATTTTGATAAAAAGATAATATGAGCAATTTCAGGATATACTTCATGACATTCGAGCATAAGGTGCATTGGATTTAGGAATTCATGTTTTTGTCAACTCTACATGCCTTGAAAATAGATGAATTTTGCTATATAGTCATAAGAGAAAATGAGCGTATTGGAGGACTTACAGATGAGCAATATTTTTGCTGTCATTTTGGCTGCAGGTCAAGGTACACGTATGAAGTCCAAATTATATAAAGTGCTCCATCCAGTATGTGGGAAACCAATGGTACAACATGTGGTGGATCATATTCAGACGTTAGATGTGAATCGCATTGTAACGGTTGTCGGACATGGTGCTGAAAAAGTGCAACAACAGCTTGGTGATAAAAGTGAGTATGTGCTGCAGGCTGAACAACTAGGTACAGCGCACGCTGTGCAACAAGCAGAGGCCATTTTAGGTAATGAAGAAGGTACAACATTAGTTGTATGTGGAGATACACCACTAATTCGTCCTGAAACGATGCAAGCTCTATTCGAACATCATCAAGCAAAGAATGCTAAAGCAACTATTTTAACTGCAATTGCTGAAAATCCAACTGGCTATGGCCGTATATTACGTGGCAGTAACGGACAGGTGGAGCAAATTGTTGAACAAAAGGATGCTTCAGCAGAGCAGCAATTAGTAAAAGAAATAAACACAGGCACATATTGCTTTGATAACAAATTATTATTTGAAACATTGAAGCTTGTGAAAAATGATAATGCTCAAGGTGAATACTATTTACCAGATGTCATTGAAATTTTACAAAAGCAAGGTGATATTGTTGAAGCATATGTCACTGATGATTTTGAAGAAACACTAGGTGTTAACGATCGCGTGGCTTTATCACAAGCCGAGACATTAATGCGTACAAGAATCAACGAGAAGCATATGCGGAATGGTGTAACAATTATCCATCCTGAAACAACGCATATTAGTGCAGATGCAGTTATTGGGCGTGATACGGTGATTCAACCTGGCTCAATGATTGAAGGTGCTACTGTAATCGGTGAAGATTGCATTATCGGGCCAAACACTCAAATCATAGATAGCCGCGTTGGTGATCGTACAACTATACATTCTTCAGTTGTCCGTGAAAGCGCTATTGCAGAGGATACTGCTATTGGGCCATTTGCTCATATTCGACCACTTTCAGACATCGGTAGTCATGTCAAAATTGGTAACTTTGTAGAAGTGAAGAAAAGCAAGCTAGATAACGGCTCGAAAGTTTCACATTTAAGTTATATTGGCGATGCTGAGATCGGTAGTAACGTCAATATTGGTTGTGGTTCCATTACAGTAAACTATGATGGAAAAAACAAGTTCAAAACAATTATTGAAGATGATGTATTTGTAGGATGTAATACTAACTTAGTAGCGCCAGTGAAAGTTGGAAAAGGTTCATTTATTGCAGCAGGTTCTACAATTACAAAAGAAGTTCCTGAAGATGCACTTGCCATAGCTCGTGCAAGACAAGAAAACAAACCGAATTATGTAAGCAAATTAAATTCAAAATAATTATCAACTAAACAGGAGGCCATCATGCCGTATCATTATGCAAACTCACAATTAAAAATATTTTCACTTAACTCTAATAATCCATTAGCTCAAGAAATTGCGCAGGAAATGGGCGTAGAATTAGGTAAATCTTCTGTTAAGCACTTCAGTGATGGAGAGATTCAAATTAGCATTGAAGAAAGTATTCGAGGTTGTGATGTGTTTATCGTGCAGTCTACTTCTGCACCTGTAAACGAACATTTAATGGAGCTTTTAATTATGGTAGATGCAGTTAAACGTGCATCTGCTCGTACAGTAAACGTTGTAATGCCTTATTATGGTTATGCACGCCAAGATCGTAAAGCAAAAGCGCGCGAGCCAATTACAGCTAAATTAGTGGCAAACCTACTTGAAACTGCTGGTGCAACACGTGTTATCGTATTAGATTTACACGCACCTCAAATCCAAGGGTTCTTCGATATCCTAATCGACCACTTAATGGCAGTACCATTACTATCTGATTACTTCAAATCTAAAGGTATTCCAGGAGATGAGATCGTTATTGTTTCACCAGATCATGGTGGGGTAACACGTGCTCGCAAAATGGCTGAACGATTAAAAGCACCGATTGCAATTATTGACAAACGTCGTCCGAAACCAAACGTTGCGGAAGTGATGAACATTGTTGGTAATGTTGATGGTAAAGTGGCAATCTTGATTGATGATATTATTGATACAGCAGGTACAATTACAATTGGGGCAGATGCGTTACGTGCTGCTGGTGCAAAAGAAGTTTACGCTTGCTGTTCACACCCTGTATTATCTGGTCCAGCAATTGAACGTATTGAAAACTCTGCTATTAAAGAATTAGTGGTGACAAATACAATTCAGCTTTCAGACGAGAAAAAATCTCCAAAAATTACAGAGCTTTCTGTAGCTAAATTAATGGCGGATGCTATCTCTCGCGTTTATGAAAATAAATCTGTAAGTACTCTATTTGATTAATAAATATTGTAAGTATAAGACCAATCTACTCTTTGAGAAGATTGGTCTTTTCTATATAAATTGGACACTATTTCATCAAGACGAAGAAATAGATGAGTGTTTTATGTGTGAGCCTTCTCACAAAGGGGTATAATAATAATGTGTCTTAATAATATTTACTCTACCTTAAACAAATAGAGCTAAGTATTATCATAGCCTACAACGAATTATTGTTGAGGCGTAAATAATTTTCTTGGAAGGGGAATAAAGAAGTATGAGTACAGTATTAAGTGTTTCAAAGCGCGAAACTGGGCATCGTTCAACATTAACCCAACTTAGAAAAGGGGGAGCCATTCCTGCAGTTATTTACGGCTACAAAGTAGATTCAACCCCAATTTCTATTGCTGCAAAAGATTTTAAAAAGTCCATTCAAAAAAATGGGCAAAATAGTGTGTTTTCGCTAGAGTTAGAGGGGAAAAAGGTGAATGCTGTTGTGTCGGAGATTCAGCAATGTTCATTGAAAGATGAAGTAAATCATATTGACTTTTTAGCCATTAATATGGCGGAAGAGCTAGAAGCTGATGTCCCGATTAAATTACTTGGACAGTCAGTTGGTGTGAGTGAGGGCGGTATTTTAATGCAGCCTAACTTAGAATTAAAAGTTAAAGTAAAGCCAACAGAGTTACCCGAATCAATTGATGTGGACATTTCATCGTTGAAAATTGGGGAATCCCTAACAGTAGCAGATATTCGCGATGCTACACCTGTTGAAATTATTAGTGAAGATGATTATATGTTAGTAACCATTGTGGCGCCTGTTTCTGTAGAGGAAGAGACTACAGAAAATGAAGAAGGGCAAGAGTCAGTATAAAAGTAAATACGCTTAAGGCTAATAAGAAGGCTATAGCTTTCTTGTTAGCCTTATTTTTTATGCCTTTTAACAATTGTACAAAATGCTTTCTAGGCGTGCTATATGGTAAAATAATGACTATTAGATTTGAAAGAAGAGAGGTACTTATGAAAATTATCGTTGGTTTAGGAAACCCAGGTAAACCTTATGAGCATACAAGACATAATATCGGCTTTGATGTTATTGATGCGTTAGCAGAAAAATGGGGAACACCTTTAACAAATTCAAAATTTAACGGGATGTACACAACTGTACATCGACCAGAAGGAAAGGTTCTACTTGTTAAACCATTAACATATATGAATTTATCAGGGGAATGTGTTGGTCCCCTAATGGACTATTTTGACATAGAGGTAGAAGACTTAATTGTCATTTATGATGACTTGGATTTAGAGACAGGTAAATTACGTCTGCGACAAAAAGGGAGTGCAGGTGGTCATAACGGCATTAAATCATTAATTCAACATTTAGGCACTCAGGAATTTAATCGTATTCGAGTGGGCATTAATCGTCCACCAGCGGGCATGAAGGTAGCAGACTATGTGTTAGCTAAATTTTCGAAGGAAGACCAAGTTCTTATGCAAGACGCCATTGTAAATTCTGTAAACGCTGTTGAAGCATCTCTTTCAAAGCCGTTTCTTGATGTGATGAATCACTTTAACGCAAGCAAATAGATGGAAGTAATAAAATTTCTGTTAAAGTTTTTGGATAATTGGCATGGTGTAAGGTGAGTAATGAGCTGCCTTACACTATTATTACAGCTAATACTTGTAGTGAATAGTCTTAGCTACAGGTAAAAATTAATTCTCTAATTTTTACGTTATTGCAATGAGGATGACAGTGAAAAGTGCATAATCCTTTTTATAAATGTCTATACTTTAAGTAGAAAGTTGCTTAAAGGAGGATGATTTGGAGATGTCAGTTCGCTATCGATGTCGGCATTGTGAAGTAGAAATAGGGACACTACCATTTGATGCAGATGATACAATTCGAAAGTTGCATATTTTCGAATTGGGAGAAGCGGATGATTATGTTGAGAAAGATCAACATGGTCAAACGACTGTGCACTGCATTTGTGAGCAATGTGAGGATTCGCTGAGACAATATCCAGATTATCACGCACTCAATAAATGGATTCAATAATTGGAAGGATGCTTTGACACACTTATGTGTGTTCAAGGCTTTTTCCATTTCATAAAACAGCCATTAATAGAGATATGTAAAATAACACTAGAATAATAGAAATAAAAATATAGAATTTATGCTGAAAGGAGCTTTTGACTGTGGAGGTTTTACGACAGCTTGTGTCGCAAGATAAACATATTACATCATTTTTAAAGGAAATTCAGAGCGGTCAAACTGCATCACAGCTTATAACAGGTTTAACAGGAAGCGCACGCCCAGTAATGGTTGATGTGTTATTTGAATATGTAAAGAAGCCAATCTACATTATCTCTCCTAATCTATTGCAGGCACAAAAAATGGTGGATGAGCTTGCTGGACTATTAGGCGAGGAACATGTTCACTATTACCCTGCGGATGAATTTATTGCAGCTGATCTTTCTGTGGCTTCACCAGAACTTCGCGCGGAGCGAATCGCGACGCTCGATTGCTTAGCTAGAGGGGAGAAAGCCGTATATGTAATACCTGTGGCTGGTCTACGTAAAATAATGCAACCAAAAGAACACTGGCTACATTATTTTTTACAAACTGCATTAGGCGAAGATGTTGAAATTGATAAATGGTTGCAAACGTTAGTTGAGATGGGCTATGTACGGAATTCAATGGTGACATCACCTGGAGAGTTCGCATTACGTGGGGGAATTTTAGATATTTATCCACCTTATTTAGAATCACCAATTCGTATTGAATTATTTGATACAGAGGTTGATTCCATACGAACATTTTCAGCAGATGACCAACGTTCTATTGATAAATTACAAAAAATTCGTATTCTTCCTGCTTCCGAGGTCATTCTTACGAAATCAGAAAGACAGGCATTAGCAGACCGTTTAGAAGTGGCATTAGCAGCCAGCCTAAAGAAGGTGAAAAAGCAGGAGACAAAAGAACTTCTGTATCAGCATATTCAATATGATATTGAGTTGCTACAGCAAGGAAATTTACCTGATTATGTAAACAAATATGGCTCATTATTATACGATAAAACAGCCTTTTTGGGAGATTACTTTGAATATGATGGTATTGTACTTTTTGACGAGCTTGGACGTATTCAAGAGGTAATGGATGCATGGGAACGTGAAGAAGATGAATGGTTTTTATCTTTAATCGAAGAGGGAAAAATGGTTCATGATGTCAAACCCGCCTTCTCATTAAAAGAAATATTGGCGATGTTGTCACAACAAAAGCTTTCATTTTCATTATTTTCGCGAACATTTGCAGGGATTACGTTTAATAAAACAACTAACTTTTCTTGCAAACCAATGCAGCAATTTCATGGACAAATGTCCTTGCTTCAAAGTGAGGTTGAACGCTGGTTACTTGGCAAATTTACAGTTCTCATCATAGCAAGGGATAAAGAACGAGTAAAAAGGGTTCAGCAAATGCTTGAAGAATACGATATTCATACAGCGATAGGTGAGCCAACAGAACCTGGTATTTATATTGTAGATGGTGGCTTGTCGAGTGGCTTTGAATTGCCCCTACAGCGTTTAGCAATTGTAACAGAAGATGAGCTCTTTAAACAGCAGGCAAAGAAAAAAGCACGCACACAAAAAATGACCAATGCTGAACGTATTAAAAGTTATACGGAAATTAAGCCAGGTGATTATGTTGTACATGTTCATCATGGGATTGGTAAATATATTGGTGTAGAGACATTAGAGGTTAATGGTACACATAAGGATTACCTGCATATTCGATATCGTGCAGACGATAAATTATATGTCCCTGTAGAGCAAATAGACTTAATCCAAAAATATGTGGCGTCAGAGGATCGTGAACCAAAGCTACATAAATTAGGTGGAGCAGAGTGGAAAAAGGCTAAAGCGAAGGTATCCTCTGCTGTACAGGATATTGCAGATGATTTAATAAAGCTGTATGCAAAGCGTGAAGCAGAGAAAGGTCATGCTTTTACACCTGATAACGACGACCAACGTAATTTTGAAGCGATGTTCCCTTATGAGGAAACAGAGGATCAGCTACGTTCAATTGTTGAAGTAAAACGAGATATGGAACGTGAACGCCCTATGGATCGTTTAGTCTGTGGCGATGTAGGCTATGGTAAAACAGAGGTAGCCATTCGTGCCGCATTTAAGGCTATTCAAGATGGAAAGCAAGTGGCATTCCTTGTCCCTACTACTATCTTGGCTCAGCAACACTATGAGACAATTCGTGAGCGCTTTCAGGATTTCGCCATTAATGTTGGATTGTTATCTCGCTTCCGTTCGAAAAAAGAGCAAACAGCCACATTAAAAGGCTTAAAAGAAGGCCGAGTCGATATAGTTATTGGAACACACCGTATTTTATCTAAAGATTTAATTTTCCAAGACCTTGGTCTGCTAATTGTGGATGAAGAGCAACGCTTTGGTGTGACGCATAAGGAAAAAATTAAGCAGTTAAAGACAAATGTCGATGTCTTAACTTTAACAGCTACACCTATCCCAAGGACACTTCATATGTCCATGGTAGGGGTCCGAGATTTATCTGTTATTGAAACGCCTCCTGCTAATCGCTTCCCAGTTCAAACATATGTGATGGAGCACAGCGGGGCATTAGTACGAGAAGCTATTGAGAGGGAAATGGCACGTGGCGGACAAGTATTTTATTTATATAATCGGGTTGAGGATATGGCTCGAAGGGTTGAGGAGATTCAAGTACTCGTCCCTGAAGCACGTATAGGCTTTGCTCATGGAAAAATGACTGAGTCAGAGCTAGAATCAGTGATTTTAGCCTTTTTAGAGGGCGATTATGATGTGCTTGTTACGACAACAATTATCGAGACTGGTGTCGATATACCGAATGTAAATACATTAATAGTCCATGATGCTGATCGCATGGGCTTAGCACAGCTCTACCAATTACGCGGGCGCGTTGGACGTTCTAACAGAGTAGCTTATGCATATTTTATGTACCAACGCGACAAAGTTCTGACAGATGTAGCGGAGCAACGTTTACAAGCAATTAAAGAATTTACAGAGCTTGGCTCAGGCTTTAAAATTGCGATGCGAGATTTATCTATTCGGGGCGCAGGAAACTTACTTGGAGCGCAGCAACATGGCTTTATTGATTCAGTTGGCTTTGATTTATATTCACAAATGCTTCAGGATGCCATCGCGGAACGTCAAACAGGCGTGAAAAAAGAAGAAAAGCCAGATATAGAAATTTTGCTGAGTATTGATGCTTATATTCCAGACGCTTACATTCCAGATGGTTATCAAAAGATCCAAATGTATAAACGAATTAAAGCCATGGATCAGGTGGAGGAGTATGACGAAATCATGGAGGAATTAGAGGATCGATTTGGCGATCTTCCAATTGAAACAGAGCGTTTACTTCGAATAGCACGAATGAAAGTTTGGGGCTTAGGTGCGGGAGTAGTATCTGTAAAGGAGAAGCAAAAACTTATTACAATACTATTGTCAGAACAAGGGACGGCAAGTGTCGATGGCAGTAAGATTATTGAAGAATCGATGAAATTCGAGCGTGCTGTTGGTTTTGGTATGGATGGCATGCAGTTAAAATTAACAATAGATGAACGCAAGAGTGGGAAATATCAACCCTTTGATATGTTGGAAGAGCTAATGCAAATTATTGATAAAGCAAAAAAGCAGCAATAGTAGTTAAAAGGCTAATCTTATCTTTTACCATAAAAGATAAGATTAGCCTTTTTCATGTTGCTTCAGTAATCATCATCTCTAACATATTTGCTCACAGGAATAATTGATTTTTTTCCAATATTTTTTATGAATTAATTATAGAAACTTATTCCTTGGGTAATCTAATAAAGAGTTGATTGATGTAATACCGTTTTTTGAAAAAAATTGATTGATGGTTGTGAAATCCTTTTTCTTCAGTTTTTGCATAGATTGCTCAAATAAAAACCATACTATCATTGAATTAAAATTTCATTGTAGCGAAAGCGAGGCATTAGAATGAAGGCAACAGGAATTGTTCGTCGTATTGATGATTTAGGGCGTGTAGTTATTCCAAAAGAAATTCGTAGGACGCTACGTATTCGTGAAGGCGACCCGCTTGAAATTTATACGGACCGTGAAGGCGAAGTCATTTTAAAGAAATATTCTCCCATCAATGATTTGGGGGAATTTGCAAGAGAATATGTTGAAACACTTTATGAAACGATGGGCACACCAGCATTTGTCACTGACCGTGATGAAGTAATCGCTGTTGCAGGGATAGGGAAAAAGGAATATATAAATCGTCGCATTACGTCCTTTGCGGAAAGCTTTATGGACGAACGCTCCACAAAAATAGAAAAAATGGAGACAACGATTGAAATTGTCCCTGGACAATATGAGCAAGTAAAATCATATTGTGCGACACCTATTATGGTGAATGGTGACCCAATAGGCTGTATTATCGTCTTGTCTAAAGTACACTTTGTTGGTGAGGTAGAAGTCAAAGTAGTGGAAACAGCTGCAAACTTCTTAGCAAAACAAATGAATAGTTAATGCATGGAAAAGTTATTGCGATGACCTTTAAGGCTGAACAATAACTTTTTTGCGTACATAAGGATGAATCATTATAGGAACAGTAGTGCCACCTTGCACGTCAAACTTTTGAGATATGCTATACTATTGGCATTGTTAAGAAGGAAAGAGGGCAATTTATGTCGCAACGTTTTGGTATGAAAAGCTACATGAAGGGTGCCGCCTTATTGACGATAGCAGCCCTTATTGTAAAAGTTCTTAGTGCCATTTACCGTGTGCCTTTTCAAAATCTAGTAGGTGATGAAGGCTTTTATATCTATCAACAGGTATATCCAGTTATTTCAATCTTCGTTGTTTGGACATCTAGTGGCTTTGCTATAGCCATTTCTAAAATGCTTGCAGACAATGATTGTATTGTTGATACAATAGAACGTGATGAAAGACGTCGCACTATAACACAGGTAGTTTTCAGGTATTTAACGGTATTATCACTACTGTTTTTTGCCATTTTATTTGGAGGTGCTGAAAAGATTGCCCATTTAATGGGAGATATTCAATTAGCACCACTTATTCGTACAGGCTCCTTAGTAGTATTGGTTATGCCGGCGCTGGCTATTTTAAAAGGTAGCTTTCAATCTAGAGCAATTATGGAGCCTATTGCTTATGCCCAAGTACTTGAACAAGCAGTGAGAGTAACTGTCATATTAGCAGGTACCTTTCTTATTATGACAACGACTAAATCTCTTTATGGTGCAGGAAAAATGGCTGTTATCGGTACAGTAATTGGAGAAATTACAGCCTTGCTATTACTTGCTTATATCTCATATAAACGATTTGGTCTACTGCAAGTTAAACAACATCTACAACGTAATCCAAGTTTACCTATCATTAAAGAGGTCACTTGGCTCAGCTTGAGTGTCAGTATGAGTGGTCTACTACTACTTGGCTATCAATTGGTCGATTCATTTACAATCTATTCTTCATTAATTGATAATGGCATGACTCCTACAATTGCAAAGGAAACGAAGGGTATTTATGATCGAGGACAACCGTTAGTTCAACTAGGTGTTGTCATTGCATCCTCATTGTCGTTGGCCATTGTGCCACTTGTCGCCCATTTGTCGAAAAAACAAGCGGGACGTAGTGCAGTACCATTCATACAATTAACATACAAAGCATCCGTCCTGTTCGGCTGGTCTGCTGCACTAGGCTTAATGCTAGTTATGCCTTATTTAAATGAAATGCTTTTTAAAACCAATTCCTTATCGGAAGTATTGATTGTCTATGTATTTCAAATTGTCCCTTTGTCGATTATCCTTACATTTACAGCGATCTTACAAGGCTATGGAAAATTAAAAAAACCAGCTTTATTTCTCATAATTGGTTTTCTAATAAAAATTATATTAAATGTACGTTTAATTGGTGGATTAGGTGTACTAGGAGCTGCCATCGCAAACGATATAGGATTATTATTAACAGCAACCTTGCTAATTATTTATTTAAAAACATTGACTGGCATTCAATTAGCTTCAGGCGCATTTTATAAAAAAGTAGGTATAGCCTCCTTCAGTATGACAATCGTCGTTCTTATATGGTTACAGCTAGTATCGTCCTTGTTAAACCATTTGATGTCTTCACGTATGATAGCCATGGTGGCGGGTTTGACAGCAGTATCTATTGGGGCGTTTGTTATGCTAACAATTATTGCAAAGAAAAGAGTACTAATAGAAAAAGAATGGTATTTACTGCCGTTTGGACGTAGAATGGCTGTTTACCAACTTTGGCTAAATTCAAGGAAGTAGGTGTAATATTGAATACATTAACAATTATTGGTTTAGGTGCAGGTGACTTTAATCAGCTGCAAATGGGTGTTTATAAAAAATTAAAGGCTGCTAAAAAATTATATGTACGAACAGTGGATCATCCGGTTTTAGAGGAATTAGCAGCAGAGGGTGTGGGATTTGAAAGTTTTGACGACGTTTATGAAAAACACGATACATTTCAACCTGTGTATGCAGAAATAGCTGATTCACTTATAGAAGCTACCGCTGTTGAGGATGTTATGTATGCTGTGCCAGGGCATCCACTAGTTGCAGAGCAAACAGTGCAATTACTTATTGCAGCCGCAAATGAAGGGAAAATTGAGCTAGTCATTGAGGGTGGTCAGAGTTTCTTAGATCCCATTTTTGGTGCGTTAAAAATAGATCCAATTGAAGGCTTTCAATTACTTGATGGTACTAGTTTTTCAATGCATGACATTAACATGCGTCAGCATATCTTGATCGCTCAAGTATACGATACATTCAGTGCATCAGAAGTGAAGTTAACGTTGATGGAGAAATATGATGATGAGTATCCTGTGACAGTTGTGACAGCGGCTGGATCTTCACAGGAACAGATTGTCACAGTGCCACTCTATGAACTCGATCAAAGTGTAGAAGTAAATAATTTAACAACAGTCTATGTACCACCTGTAAAATCACAGGAGGAGTCATTAAGAGATTGGACAACATTCCGTCAAATCATTGCAACGCTGAGAGGTCCACATGGCTGTCCTTGGGATCAAAAGCAAACACATGAGTCGTTGAAAAAATATTTACTTGAGGAAGCACATGAATACTTGGCTGCGGTCGATGCTGAGGATGATTTTGCTATGATTGAGGAACTTGGTGATGTGTTGTTACAAGTATTTTTGCATGCACAAATTGGAGAAGATCAAGGTTATTTTACACTTGAAGATGTGTTAGCTTCGATTAGTAAAAAAATGATTCGCCGCCATCCGCACGTTTTTGGGGATGTTGCAGTAGAAGATGCAGATGATGTTGTGGCTAATTGGGAGGCTATTAAAGCTGAGGAAAAAGAAACTAGCGACAAACCTTTATTAGACGAAGAATATAGAGCATCTTCGGCATTACAGACAGCCTACAATTATCAAAAAAGAGCTGCAAAAGTGGGCTTTGATTGGCCAGATGTGGAGGGAGCATGGGATAAATTTACCGAGGAATGGCAGGAATTTCGCCATGAGGTGACGAAAGGCTCTAATGCGTCCCGTCTTGATGAATTTGGCGATGTATTGTTCACATTAGTAAACTTAGCACGTTTCTATAAATTATCACCAGAAGAAGCCATGCTACATGCAAATGAGAAATTTGCAAGACGTTTCGGCTATGTTGAGCAACAGGTAAAGGCAAGTGGAAAACCATTTTCCGATTTTACATTAGAACAATTAGATGCATTTTGGAATGAAGCAAAGCAACTAGAAAAGGAGTAAGATTATGAGATTAGATAAGTTTTTAAAAGTATCCCGTTTAATAAAACGCCGTACTTTAGCCAAAGAAGTGGCCGATCAAGGACGTATTACAATCAATGAAAAGATTGCAAAAGCAAGTAGTACAGTGAAAGCTGGTGATGAGCTTGCTATCCGTTTTGGTCAAAAAATAGTAACGGCACGTGTAGAAGAAATACGTGATACTGTGAAAAAAGAAGATGCAGCAAAAATGTTTACCATTTTGAAAGAAGAACGACTTGAAAAGATTGAGCCTGAATTTATTGATGATGAGGATTAAAGCTAAATTTATTTTCTAGCCCTCCTATTGTTGTCCTGCCTTTCTTTTTGTAGGTGAAAGTATGACACAACTTAAATAAAGTTGTCATGCTTTGAAGGTTGTCCGCATAAAGTGAACAGAAGCTAGGACGACTAAAGGAGGAAAAAAATGACGCTACATCAAGAAAGTAATCGTTACACAATTCCATCTGGAGAGCATATTTTAACGATTCGTAATCGTAAAAGAATGGACATGACTTCTGTAAAATCAATTGAACGCTTTGATCAGGAAGAGTTTTTCATTAAGACGTCCCAAGGGCACTTGTTAATCCGTGGAGAGGAACTGCATATCGTTCATTTAGATGTTGACAAAGGATTATTGACACTTGAAGGAACTGTAAAAACCTTACAGTACGACGAGGAGGAAAGTGGCTTCTCGAAAGGTTTCCTTCATAAGTTATTTGGATGATTGTCAGTGAACAATTTTATCAATTAATTGTCATGGTTTTGAGCGGTATAGCAGTTGGTTTCATAATTGATAGTATAAGGCTTATTGTTTTTTCAACTCCAAAAAGGTCAAGCCTTCGAAAGTGGATGATGGTTGTTGAGTTAATAACTTGGATTCTACTTGGAGGGTTGACATACTATTTATTATTTTGGCTAAAAGATGGCGCTTGGCGGGCTTACGACCCGCTAGCGCAAATAGCCGGAATTTTTTTGTATCAATCATTTTTTCAAACCTTTTTACGTTTCGTTGCTAGAATTTTGGTGAATATAACATGGAGACCCTTTTGGTTCATTGTGCGTTTCATAATTACGGTTATTCGACAAATTTTGCAATTATTAATAAATATTGTTATGTTTGTTATAAGACCTTTTGTCAAAATTTATTCGTATTTGTCCTACACTTTTTTTAAAAAATTACGATATTTGAAGTATAATAAAAAGCAACAATAATTATCGGAGGTGCGGACATGACTAGACGTCATTCATCAAATGATGAATCCCAAAACTTCACTAAGCTTGATAATGACTATGTCCGTAACACGGATAGAGCTATAAATCGCAAACAACAGGCTCGAAAACGTAAGATGCGTCGTATTGTCTTTTTTGCGATTGTACCAGTCATTATTATTGCTCTTCTCTTAAATGTGCTGTCACATCAGAATGAAACATTAGCAGCAAAAGAGAAATCCAAAGAAGAAGCGAATCGGCATCTCACTGAATTGAAAGAGGAACAAGATACATTAAATCTTAAAATCAAACAATTGCAGGATGATGAATATATCGCAAAGCTATTAAGAAAAGAGTACTACTTATCGGAAAAAGGTGAGATTATTTTCATCATTCCAGATAAGGAAGATAAAAAAGACGACTGAAAAGCTATGTATTGTTGACACTCTTTTATTGTTATATATAATGAAAAGAGAAGCTTATTGCAGTAAAAAGTTTGATTAAATTGATTACATGGCTCAAAAGAGTCGCTTAATTTTTAAGGAGGAGCATTTTTTTTATGTCAATTGAAGTAGGCAGCAAGGTACAAGGTAAAGTAACAGGAATCACAAATTTTGGAGCATTCGTTGAGCTGCCAGATGGCAAAACAGGCTTAGTTCACATTAGTGAAGTTGCTGACAATTATGTAAAAGATATCAATGAGCATCTAAAAGTTGGAGATGAAGTTGAAGTAAAAGTGATGAATGTTGAAGCGGACGGAAAGATTGGTCTTTCAATCCGTAAAGCAAAGCCTCAAGCTGAAAGACCAGAGCGACCAGAGCGTCCAGCACGTCCACGTCGTGATAATCGTTCCAATGATCGCAACGAACGCCACCAGCCAAAAGAAAATTTTGAGCAAAAAATGGCACGCTTCTTAAAAGATAGTGATGAACGTCTAGCAACACTTAAACGTGCTACAGAATCAAAACGCGGAGGTCGCGGAGCTAGAAGAGGGTAGTTTGCTGACTGTTTTAATCGTAGAAAAAGTGTATGAAATAGAGTTGGGAGTGGCTTTTTAAAAAGCTACTCCCTTTTTTAATATACCTATAAAGTAGAAGAAGGTCTCTTTTTCTTTTTTGTGGGTGTTATCGTTTTTTCATCGGTAAGACCAATGGATTCTTTCTTCACAGGATGGATAACCATTTTGACAAGTAAAGAAACACCATATACACTCACAGCTAGTCCACCAAGCAATAAGATTATTTGAACAAAAAACGGTAAGTTTATTAGAATTGAAATAAGAATAATCATTGAGCCACTTCCACAAATTAAAGCAGCTTTTGTTAATGCACTCAAGGGAATTAAACCTCCTAAAAACGTTGTTTTTACTAGTATGCCATACTTTTATATTCTGTCACATAGCTTTACTTAAGCGGACGGATAGAATTTGCAAAGAAGTAGATAGATGGATAAATTAAAAATAGGTATCTCAGAATCTAGTTCTGAGATACCTATTTGAGATGACCCGTACGGGATTCGAACCCGTGTTACCGCCGTGAAAGGGCGGTGTCTTAACCACTTGACCAACGGGCCTATATGGTGGCGGCCGAGGGGATCGAACCCCCGACCTTACGGGTATGAACCGTACGCTCTAGCCAGCTGAGCTAGGCCGCCAAATTTAGAAATGGAGCGGAAGACGAGGTTCGAACTCGCGACCCCCACCTTGGCAAGGTGGTGTTCTACCACTGAACTACTTCCGCATGTCGTTTAAGCAACAAGTTAAATAATACAAGCCAATCGTGCTAGTGTCAAGTAGGTTTGAAAAAATATTTAAAGATATTTCAGGACATTTAACTATAGAAGAATATTTTAGCGGATTTTTTGTTCTTACGTAGAAATATAACCTAGAGAAGAGTTGAATCAAACCATTAATAGTACATAAAATCCCTTCAAATTAGGCTTTAAGATGAATAGTAAATAATTATTATATTGATTCAATAATTGAATTTTCCAATATTTCTATTGATCAAAAGCCTCTTACTATAGAAATTGTTGCCAGTTCTCGTATTTATGAATAGCTATTAGTCGAAATATTTATATTTTTTTCTGTCAACGTCAGACAATCTTTCCACACATAATTTTTTATAATAACCAAAAGTGCGGAAAGGGGATAATTAAAATGACAAGTATTGAATGGTATAATACAACGAATGTAGATGACCAAAAAATAGGTTTGAAAAAGAAGCAGATCCTAATAGGCTCTCTCTTTTTTTTAACCGCCTTTTTCTTAGCTCAATCTGTTGTATTTGAAGCGGCTGTACCGTTCTCAGTTCCTTTTTGGGCCATTATTCGAACAAAATATAGGGAGTATGCCAAATTCGTATTATTTGGGAGTTTAGCGGGTTGCTTTTTCCTGGGCTTTGGACAAGTCCTAATTCTCGCTTTACAAATTATCCTGTATGAATGTATTATGCGTTTTCGTTACTGGCAACTGCCCCAAAGTATTGCTGTGTCTTTAGCTGTATTACTGGTACAAATAATGTGGCAAGGGGTGATGTATCAAGGCTTACCACCAGTGCTTGTACAATTTTATGTGGGCTGTGAAGCAGCTTTAGCTCTTATTATGACATTGTTTATGCAAGTATTATTTGTTAATTCGTATGAATGGTTTACGACGCATTGGACATATGAAAAGCTAGGTTCAGGATTAGTCGTCTTTGCAGCCATGCTTACTGGAATGCAAACGGTTGTAATAAGCTATTTTTCACTCCCTATTTTTTTACTTCAGCTCTTTATCTGTTTTGGCGCATTGGTTGGAAGTGTTCCTTTAGCAACTGTCATTGGAGCAGTGCTAGGGACGCTTATTGGTGTGGCCAAGCTTTCGTTTACCGGTATGCTTTCGGTGGCTACCTTAACTGGATTATGTGCGGGTATGGGAGCGAAAGGTGGTAGATTTGGCGTTGCTATTGGTAGTATTTTACCTAGTGTCTTTTTTTTATTTTATGACGCCACATTGCCCTTGGATAGTGTTTATTTCACCTCAATTGCCATTGGTAGTATTTTATTTCTAACCATTCCAAAGAAATATTCGGATAGGGTAAGGGACAAGCTCTTTCCACAACGAGAAGAGGTTTTACTAGCCCGACAGAATTGGTTAACAGAACATGTAACGTATAAATTAGAGCACTTTCAGCATTTTGTGCAATTCATGAAGGAACTTGTGTTTGATCGCTTTATGACAGCACCAGTTGAAGCGGCAAAGGAAGTAGCACCAATGAATACTTGTTTAAGTTGTTTCCGTTATGATCATTGCTGGGGTGCGCAAAATAATGGTATGGACAAGCTGATGACAGATTGGTTTCATATGAAAGGAGTAGGCAAGGAATCAGCTATTCATCGTGTTGAAGAACAAATACGCTATAAATGTGTGAAATCCACGAAAATCTTTGAGGAATTGGATACAGAACTTTATAGAGAACGAATTAACGGGCAATATTTCCATGGTAAAAAAATGATTGCCCTTCAACTGCGAGATATGAGCAATCATTTAAATCAGTTAATTGCTGAGATGAAGGAAGATACAATTTCTTTTGTAAGTGTTGAGAAGGACATTGTTGAGCGCTTAAAGGAAGCCAATATTGAATGTTTTCAACTTGATGTCTTAAGTAATAAGCCTGGGGCAAGAAAGATTGTTTGTGCCTTAGCACCAGCACGTGTCAACTGGGAGAAAGATACGACATTAGCTGAACGTATGATTTTGCCGATTCTTTATGAAATTTTTGATGAACCTTTTGAAATTGAAAAAGTAGTAGCCTGCGAAATACCATTTCGTCATGTTCAAATTTGCTTTAGATCAGCTATTAGCTTTGAAGTAGAGTATGATATATATAGCATGTCTAAAGATGCAACACTATATTCCGGTGATTCTCATGCCCTTTTCCAATTGCATCCAGGATTATTTGCGATATTGCTGTCTGATGGTATGGGGCAAAGTAAAGAAGCACAACATGAAAGTAGAAAATTGATTCATTTAATGAGAGAGTGTCTAAATTACAATATGAATCCCGAAACTGCGATGCATACGCTCCATTATGTCATGGCATTAAAACAGCAAGATGATATGTATGCAACCCTTGATTTTGCACTTGTCGATTTACAGCATGGAGATTTGTGGTCGTGGAAAGCGGGTGGAATGTCAACCTACATTTTGCGTGGAAAAGAGGTACTGAAAGTAGAAAGTAATGCAGCACCTGTAGGATTCTTATCTATTTCAGCAGTCGAAGCTGAAAAAAGAAAACTGAAGGCAGGTGATGTTATTTTAATGCATTCAGATGGACTGTTCTCAAGTGTAGCTGATTGGGATGAACAGGAGGAAACATTTTTAGCTTTCGCACAGCAGGTAGCAAGTACAAATAAAACGATTCAAGAAAAGCTAACAACCATTATGCAATCATTCCAAGGATATTTTGAAATAGAGGATGATTGTACAGTATTAATGTTAGAGGTGACACATGTTGTACCGACATGGGCTGTCTTTAGACCAGCTCAGTATTCAATGAGTAAATCATCTTAAACTAACAACGAAAAGGGGAGGAGAAGCGTTTGTCATTTGAATTAAAGGTCAAAACATTTATAGAAGAAGAGCAATTATTACAGCAAGGCGACCATCTTCTCATCGCCGTTTCGGGTGGGGTAGACTCTATGGCTTTACTTCATTACTTTATTCAAACACAGGAGCATTGGAACATTCAGGTGGAAGCCGTACATGTTGATCATATGTTGAGAGGAGAAGCTTCTGCTGAGGATAGGGCTTTTGTTCAAAAATATTGTGACGCTAATGATGTTTACTTACATGCCAAGGAAATTCCAATACCTACAATACTGGCACAGGAAAATGGTAATACACAGTTAATATGTCGTAGGGAAAGGTATCAATTTTTCAAAGAAGTTCTGCATAAAACAAATGCTAATAAGCTTGTAACTGCACATCATGCGGATGACCAACTGGAGTCAGTATTAATGGCCCTTACAAAAAATGCAACAATGAATAGCATGCAGGGTATACGTCCTCAAAGAATTTTTGGAGGAAAATCATTAATTCGTCCGTTTTTAACGGTTACAAAGTCTGAAATAGGGGAATATTTACTTAGAAAAGGTTTAGATTATCGAGAAGATGCTAGCAATTCTAAAGATACCTATGTACGTAATCGTTTTAGACATCATGTGGTGCCTTTATTGGAGGCAGAGAATCCGCGAGTGACTGAACAGGTGACCCATTTCACAAAGCAATTGCAAGAAGACGATACCTTTTTAATGACATTGGCCCAAGATGTATTTTCCCAAATCATCATAAGAAATAATGAAAATACATATCGCATGGAAATTGAGGCATTTCAATTGGTACCACTTGCTTTACAAAGGAGGCTCATTTTAATACTATTAAACTATCTTTACAAAGATTCAAATACGATACAAAGTTATGCCTTATTGACTTCAATTTTAAAGCTTTGTGATACAACAGCAGGGTATGCTGAAATTCACTTACCTGAAGATTTTCTAGCAGTTCGCCGTTATGGAAATTTAACGATTCAGAAAAAGGAGCCGTTAGAAGGCCTAGCTTCTCCTGAGAAACAGGTTATTTCGACTGCTAATGGCTGGACAACACTGACAAATGGTGAGCGCTTACGCGTAGTCAATTTGCATGATTTATCGTCTGAATTGCTGACGGATACTGCACAACTTTTTTATTTTAACGCTAGCAAACTCCACCTACCGTTTTATGTTCGGGCACGCAGGGATGGAGATAGAATGCTGTTAAAAGGAATGGATCAGCCAAAACGCTTATCTCGCCTTTTTATAGATGAAAAGATTCCTTTAAATGAGCGAAATAGCTGGCCGTTACTGATTTCTCAATCTGATGAGGTGGTAGCGGTAATTGGTGTGCGTATGGGAATATTTTTTTCAACCACTCCGCAACCAAACGATGATACAGTGCTCATCGTAGACTAAGGTCTTTGTAAAATATTTCACCGAAATAGGGTGAAGATTTTTTGATACATCACGAGGAGGAATCGATATGTTACAAAACGACATCGAAAAAATTATGATTACAGAAGAACAATTGCAAGAAAGAATTGCAGACTTAGGCGCGCAATTAACAGAGGAATACAAAGATGCATTTCCATTAGCTGTTGGCGTACTTAAAGGGGCAATGCCATTTATGACAGACCTAATGAAACGTTTCGATTCTTTCATCGAACTTGATTTTATGGATGTGTCTAGCTATGGTAATGCTACTGTGTCATCTGGTGAAGTGAAGATTTTAAAGGATTTGAATACAAGCGTTGAGGGACGTGACGTATTAATTATCGAGGACATTATTGATAGTGGTTTAACTTTAAGCTATCTAGTAGATTTATTTAAATATCGCAAAGCAAAGTCCATTAAAATTGTTACATTACTTGATAAACCATCAGGTCGAAAAGTAAATTTATCTGCTGACTATGTTGGTTTCGAAGTGCCAGATGGCTTTGTTGTAGGATATGGCTTAGATTACGCTGAAAAATATCGTAACTTACCTTATATTGGTATTTTAAAGCCTGAGGTATATTCTTTCTAAGAACAAAAGACCAGCTATAAAAAGTAAAGGTCTCCAGCGCAAGTCACGTATTTTTAGTTATGTTTAACATAATTCAAAATCTTGACACAATGTTTAGCTATATCGAGCCCGAGGAACAGGTACAATTACGCTGGGACATATAAAGATGGCCTAAAAACTGTTGTGATAACGGCAATAAGTGAACGAAACATTTTTTAAGTAGGGCTTTTCGTTGTATGATGAAATCATGATATGTTAAGATTTTACTTATAATTTTTCTGTTTGTAATGAGGAGGCTGGAGATGAATCGAATATTTCGATATACCATATTCTATCTACTGATTTTCCTAGTGATTATCGGTATTTTTGGTACTTTCAATGGTGGAAATTCACCAACGAAAGAATTAACTTATCATGAGTTTCAAGAAGCTCTAGATAAGAAAGAAATAACAAGTGCTACAATTCAACCTGATAAATCAGTTTACGTCGTTGAAGGAACACTGAAGGGGTATGAAAAAGGGGAAAGTTTTACTACAAACATCCCTCGTGAAAACCAATCTTTAATGGACCGCATCGATGAGGCTGCTAAGGATAAAAATAGTAATATTAGTTTTTTAGCAGCACCAGAAACAAGTGGATGGATTCAATTCTTTACAGGAATTATTCCTTTCATTATCATCATTTTCTTATTCTTCTTCCTAATGAGTCAATCTCAGGGTGGCGGTAATAAAGTGATGAGCTTTGGTAAAAGCAAAGCTAAACTGTATGATGATCAAAAGAAAAAAGTGCGTTTTACAGATGTAGCAGGTGCTGATGAAGAGAAAGCAGAACTTGTTGAAGTGGTAGAATTCTTAAAAGACCACCGCAAATTCACTGAAATTGGTGCCCGTATTCCAAAGGGTATCTTACTTGTAGGTCCTCCAGGTACAGGTAAAACATTACTTGCACGAGCAGTAGCAGGTGAAGCAGGTGTTCCATTCTTCTCTATCTCAGGTTCTGACTTCGTAGAAATGTTTGTCGGTGTTGGGGCTTCTCGTGTCCGAGATCTATTTGAAAATGCTAAGAAAAATGCTCCATGTATCATCTTTATCGATGAAATTGATGCAGTAGGTCGTCAACGTGGTGCTGGTCTCGGTGGAGGCCATGATGAGCGTGAACAAACATTAAACCAGTTATTAGTTGAAATGGATGGTTTCGGTGCCAATGAAGGGATTATTATCATTGCCGCAACAAACCGCCCGGATATTTTAGATAAAGCATTATTACGTCCAGGTCGTTTTGACCGTCAAATTACAGTAGGTCATCCTGATGTAAAAGGACGTGAGGCAATTCTTAAAGTACATGCACGTAATAAGCCTTTAGCAGATACAGTTGATTTAGCAGCTGTTGCTCAACGTACGCCAGGTTTCTCAGGTGCGGATTTAGAAAATCTACTAAACGAAGCAGCGCTTGTAGCGGCTCGAAAAAGTAAGCGCACTATAAATATGGCAGATATTGATGAAGCATCAGACCGAGTAATCGCTGGTCCTGCAAAAGCCAGTCGCGTATATTCTGCGAAAGAGAAGAAACTGGTATCCTTCCATGAAGCCGGCCACGTAGTCGTTGGTCTTGAGCTAGATGAGGCTGATACAGTACACAAAGTAACAATTGTTCCTCGTGGGCAAGCGGGTGGATATGCGATTATGTTACCGAAGGAAGAGCGCTTCTTTACGACAAAGCAAGAGCTTTTAGATCGTATTGCAGGTCTTCTGGGTGGTCGTGTAGCTGAAGAAATTGTTCTTGGTGAAGTTTCTACTGGAGCACATAACGATTTCCAAAAGGTTACAAGCATTGCCCGTGCAATGGTTACTGAATACGGAATGAGTGAGAATCTTGGAGCTATGCAATTTGGTTCAAGTCAAGGTGGGAATGTATTCCTTGGCCGCGACTTTAATTCTGACCAGAACTATTCTGATTCAATAGCCTATGAAATTGATAAAGAAATGCAAAAAATAATTGATACACAATATGAGCGTACTAAGCGTATCCTTACGGAAAAACGTCACCTGCTTGATTTAATTGCCAATACACTAATGGAAAAAGAAACATTAAATGCACAAGAAATTGAGCATTTACGTGATCACGGTGTGTTACCGGAACCAGAGGCTGCAGAAAAAATTGAGGAGAACACTCCAAAGATTGAAGCAAAGCCTACATTAGATACTATTGGCGAACCAGTTGTTGAAAAAGAGCTACTAAGTAAAGAGTCAAATCCAACAACTTTGGATTTAGCAAAAGAACGTAAAGAACCGAATGATGCACCTAAGGGTATCGATGAAAAACGTGATTAAAAATAGGGAAGACTGTTTACTAGTTCAGTAAGCAGTCTTTTTCTTTGCCTTTTCTTACTAATAAGCATTAGGATAGAGTAGTAAAAAAGACAAGCTGCATGCAACTCTGCCATTTAGAGAGATGTTAGCCAAAAAAGATAGGAGTGTATATGCGTGGGAAATGTTGTATTGAATAATGGTCTTAAAATGCCTTTGGTTGGTTATGGTGTCTTTCGAGTACCCGAAGGAGATGACCTAGCTGAAGCAGTCAAAACAGCTATAGCAAAAGGCTATCGTAGTATTGATACAGCACAAGTATATCGAAACGAAGAAAGTGTTGGACGAGGAATACGAGCAGCCATTGAAGAAGGCTTGGTAACTCGTGAAGAATTATTTATCACATCAAAAGTTTGGAACGATGGACTTTCCTATGAAGAAACACTTGCGGCATATGACAGCAGTCTAGAAAAAATAGGATTAGACTATTTAGATTTATATTTAGTACATTGGCCTGGAATAGACCAAAATTATATTGAAGTTTATAAAGCACTAGAAAAGATTTATCAAGATGGTCGAGTACGTTCAATTGGTGTTAGTAATTTCCACGTACACCATTTGGAAAGCCTTTTGAAGGAAACGACTGTCGTCCCTGTTATAAATCAAATTGAATTCCATCCGCATTTAATACAGGAGGAAGTACGTGCCTACTGTAAGGATAAGGGCATACAGGTAGAGGCATGGTCTCCGTTGATGAATGGTTCTCTACTGGAAGAGGCATTGATTCAAGAGCTAGCATCTAAATATGGCAAAACGCCTGCACAGATTGTATTACGCTATGATGTGCAACATGATGTTGTCACGATTCCAAAAACGATGACACCTGCACGTATGACTGAAAACCTAGCTGTTTTTGATTTTACGTTAACTGAGCAAGAAATGACACAGGTAGATGCAATGAACGATGGACTACGTTGTGGTCCAGATCCAGAAAAATTTAATTTCAAATGATTGTAAGAGAGGCTACCATATTTAAGGGGCCTCTTTTTAAAGAAGGATGATAACATGTATAGGTATTTATCTCCACCTGTAGTAGAAGGTGATGTACTTAAGACTATCCCTCCAGTACAAACAACATCTGCTGAATCAAGATAAAAAGTATGGTATCATTTTCTAAAGTGTTTTATCCTCATTCCAGTTAGAGAGAATATTGTAATATGGGGATTGTGAAAGTTACAATGACGACATGGGAGGTGTCATTCTTGATTTTAGTTTTAGATGCAGGGAATTCCAATATTGTATTAGGTGTCTATGATGACAACGATCAATTAGCCTTCCATTGGCGTATGGTGACGGATCTTCATAAAACAGAAGATGAATATGCCATGCAAGTTCTTTCATTTTTTAATCATGCAGGCATTTCATTTGAACAAATAACAGGCATTATTATATCCTCAGTTGTGCCACCAATTATGTTTTCACTAGAGGCGATGTGCCAGAAGTATTTTCGAAAAAAGCCATTGATAGTAGGACCAGGTGTGAAAACAGGTTTAAATATTAAATACGAAAATCCTCGTGAGGTTGGGTCTGATCGCATAGTGAATGCCATAGCAGCTCTAGATTTATATAAGGCCCCTTGTATCATAGTTGATTTTGGGACAGCAACAACCTATTGTTATTTGAACGAAAAGGGCGATTACATGGGTGGAGCTATTGCGCCAGGCATCACTATTTCTACAGAGGCTCTTTATACACAGGCTGCAAGATTGCCGCGTATTGAAATCGTTCGTCCTACACATATCGTGGGGAAAACGACCGTTTCTGCCATGCAGGCGGGAATTTTTTATGGCTTTGTCGGGCAAGTTGAGGGCATTGTTAATCGTATAAAAGCACAAAGTAAAGAGGAGCCATTAGTTATTGCTACAGGTGGATTAGCAAATCTAATTGCAGGGGAGACACAAATTATAGATGTTGTAGATCCATTTTTAACGTTAAAGGGTTTATATAAGCTCTATAAACGTAACCAATAGGAAATGAGGGACATTCCATTTATGAGTGATTATTTAGTAAGAGGTTTAGGATTTAATGGACAAGTTCGTGTGTTTGCAGCACGTACAACAGCCACAGTAGGAGAAGTGCAACGCCGTCACGATACATGGCCAGTTGTATCAGCAGCTTTAGGTCGTTCAATGACAGCGGCAGTTATGATGGGAGCCATGCTAAAAGGTGAAGAGAAAATCACTATTAAAATTGAGGGCAACGGTCCAATTGGCCCAATGGTAATTGATAGTAATGCACATGGAGAAGTGCGTGGATTTGTGACAAACCCTCATGTACACTTTGATTTAAACGAGCAAGGTAAGCTAGATGTTCGAGCAGGTGTTGGAACAGAAGGTGCTCTTACAATTGTTAAAGACCTTGGTTTAAGAGATATGTTTTCAGGACAAACACCAATTGTTTCAGGCGAAATTGCTGAAGATTTTACTTATTATTTTGCTACATCTGAGCAAGTACCATCATCTGTAGGTTTAGGCGTATTAGTTAATCCAGACAACACTATTCTTGCAGCTGGCGGATTTATACTTCAATTAATGCCAGGTTGTGAGGAAGAAACGATAACTGAAATTGAGCAACACCTTGCTACAATAGAGCCTGTTTCCAAAATGATTGAAAAAGGCTTTACACCAGAGCAAATTTTAGAAGCTGTATTAGGAAATGGACATCTACAAATTTTAGATTCCATGCCAGTTGAATTTAAATGTCAATGTTCAAAAGAGCGGTTTGGTGCGGCAATTTTAGGTCTAGGAACAGCAGAGATTAGAGAAATGATTGATGAGGACGGCGGTGCAGAGGCACAATGTCACTTCTGCTTAGAGACATATAGCTTTTCTAAAGATGAGCTAGAAGGGTTTATCGATGAGCTCAACGCGTAATCGGCGACCTTCAACCAATGTAACACCAAACCAAACTCCTTTATTGCAACGTCGTTTAAAGACAAAGCCTGCTTTAGCTGTCATAGCCGTTTTGTTATTAGGAAATGTATTATGGTTCATTAGTTGGTTGATCCCTAACAAAGGTCAGGAAATTGGTAGCGACGAACAAGTCGCTGCCATTGACGGGGATGTTATCACACGCCAAGAGTGGATGATTGCTATGGAAGAACGATATGGTAAAGAAACACTCCAAAATTTAGTAAATGAAACGGTAATGGAAAAGGCCGCAAAAACATATAAAATTAAAGTTACTGATAAAGAAATTGATCTTGAATTAGCGTTAATGCGATCTGCTCAAGATAAGTATGATACAGCCATGCAAAATCTTTCGGCAGAGCAACTACGCCAAAAGATTCGATCACAGCTTATATTGGATAAGGTACTCACTAAAGATGTAGTGATAGAGGAAGAAAACGTTGAAAAGTATTATGAGGAAAATCAAGGCTTATATAATACAAAAACAAGCTATCGTACGAATTTTATTGAGGTCGATTCAAAAAAAGCTGCTGATGAGGCACTGGGTGAATTAAAAAATGGCTCTGATTTTACAGTGCTGGCACGAGAAATTTCTGTTGATAGTGCTTCAGCGAGTTTAGGAGGGGATATTGGTTTCCTTACAGAAAATCAGGAAAATGTAGACCCTGCAATTATTAATACTGTAAAATCACTAAAGGCAGATGAGGTAAGTAAAGCCTTTAAGTTAGATAATGGTCATTATGGCATTGTTCAAGTACAAGAGATATTAGAAGGACAATCCTTTACATATGACGATGTGAAAGAACATATTGAGCGAGAATTAGCTTTAGAGCAATTACCGCAATCTGTTACGCCAGAAGCATTTTGGTCGGAATTTAATGCTACTTGGTATTATGGAGAGACTAAAAAAGAAAAATAATACATGAAAAGAGTCTGCAGGTTTTGCGGGGTAAAATGAGTCTGATCAAACTTACAGGCATTCGTAGTGAATTACCCAATAAATGCAGGTTCTTTTTCTTTAGTGAGGATAAGATTTTTCCTTTTCATAGCAATGATAAATATTCTGAAAATATTAGTTTTATTTATTGACAATCGAATGGAAAAATTGATAAAATACAAAATAAGTAAAACCTATAAAAATAGTAGGGATTGGGAGTGGATTAGTAAATGAGTAGATTAGCAAACTCGGTAGCTGAATTAGTTGGTAAAACACCAATTGTAAAATTAAATCATGCAACAAGTGAAAATGAAGGTACTGTGTATGTAAAATTAGAATATTTTAATCCGGGAAGCTCGGTGAAAGACCGTCTAGCTTTAGCTATGATTGAAGCTGCGGAAAAAGACGGGACATTAAAACCTGGTGGTACGATTATTGAGCCGACATCTGGTAATACAGGTATTGGTCTTGCAATGATTGCAGCTGCTAAAGGTTATAAAGCCATTCTAGTTATGCCAGAAACTATGAGCTTAGAGCGTCGTAATTTATTACGTGCTTATGGTGCAGAGCTTGTATTAACACCTGGTCCAGCAGGTATGAAAGGTGCAATTGCTAAAGCAGAAGAACTATCTGAAGAACATGGCTACTTCCTACCACAACAATTTACAAATCCTGCGAACGCGGTAATTCACCGTTTAACAACAGGCCCAGAAATTGTAGAAGCATTTGATGGCCTGACACTCGATGCTTTTGTAGCTGGTGTCGGCACTGGTGGTACAATTACTGGTGCTGGTGCGGTCTTAAAAGAAAAGTATCCAAACATTGAAATCATTGCAGTTGAACCAAAGGATTCACCAGTTCTTTCTGGTGGTCAACCAGGGCCTCATAAAATTCAAGGAATTGGCGCTGGATTTGTACCAGCAGTTTTAGATACAGAAGTCTATTCTTCAGTATTCCCTGTTGAGAATGAGGTTGCTTTTGAAGTAGCACGTAAAGTAGCACGTGAAGAAGGAATCCTATGTGGTATTTCATCTGGTGCTGCAATCTATGCTGCAATTGAAGCGGCAAAACGTTTAGGTAAGGGTTCGAATGTCCTTGCTATTGTACCTTCTAATGGTGAACGTTATCTATCAACACCTTTATATCAATTTGAAGACTAATTCAATTTTTTTATGTAAGGGCTCCTTTATAAAGGGGCCCTTTTTTAGTGTGAAAACTAGGGCACTATGAAAATTATAAAAACATTCGCTTCTATGTAATAATCAAGTTAAGATGGAATCACATCATATGTTTAAAGGGGAAAAATAACTTGAAAACAATACTTACAAAAACATTAACGATGGATGCAGATTCATTTTTTTATAGCTATAAAAGGCAGACAGAGACGCAGCAAGCGCATGTGTTTTTAGAGAGTGGACGTGGTGGACATTTTTCAATAGCTGCGTGGAATCCATTAGCTACCGCACGATCAGTAGAGGGTGGGCTTTTCGTAAATTGGAGAAACGGCAGACAGGAAGTTTTACAAGGGGAGTCCCTCGACTTACTGGAAGAGCTTGTGGCAGAATATCAGGTTTCTTATAATGCAGAGCTACCTGTTTTTCAGGGAGGGGCTATTGGATTTGTGTCGTATGATTATGCTCGTAAAATCGAGGAGCTTCCTAATACGGCAACAGATGATTTACAAGTGCCTGATATCTATTATTATATCTTTGATTGCTGGGCCGTACATGATGTGAAAACGAATACAGTGACACTTATGAAGTTAGAAGAGAATGAGGTTAACTTGGAAGAATGGGCTAACATCTGGCAGGTTGCTGCACAGGCTGGATTAGACGCGCGCAAATTTGAGAAAACAACTGCTATAGAAGTTAAGAATGATGAAAATGAGTTGCTTGTTTCATTTGCGGGCGGCGATTTCGAGGCAGCAGTTAAAAAAATCCAAACGTATATCGCACAAGGCGATGTCTTTCAGGTGAATTTATCTGTTCGTCAGTCTAAGAAACTCAATGCAAATGCACTAGATGTCTATGAGGCACTACGAGCGTTTAATCCGTCGCCATATATGGCTTATATTGAAGCACCTGATTTTTCTGTTGTTTCTGGATCGCCAGAGTTACTAGTCAAGCGTCAAGGCAATGAGTTGTCGACGAGACCAATCGCTGGCACTCGACCAAGAGGGAAGTCGGAAGAGGAAGATTTAGCGTTGGCTCAAGAATTAATTGATAATGATAAAGAGCGTGCTGAGCATGTGATGTTAGTGGATTTAGAGCGCAATGATTTAGGACGCGTATCCACCTATGGAACAGTGGAAGTGGATGAGTTTATGGTCATTGAGCGCTATTCACATGTTATGCATATCGTTTCGAATGTGCGTGGAGAAATAGCAGAAGGTAAAACGAATGCAGATGTTATTCGTGCGATGTTCCCAGGTGGGACAATTACAGGAGCGCCAAAAATTCGCACTATGGAAATTATTGAAGAATTGGAGCCTGTACGACGTGGTTTATATACAGGCTCAATCGGCTGGCTAGGCTTTACAGGTGATATGGAGTTTAATATTGTAATCCGTACAGCGTTTGTAAAAGATGGGGTTGCGCATATTCAAGCTGGAGCAGGCATTGTCATTGACTCTGTTCCGGAAAGAGAGTATCAGGAATCTTTAAATAAAGCGAAGGCAATGTGGCAGGCAAAGGCAATGGCAGAGGAGCGAGTATTATGATTTTGATGATCGATAACTATGATTCATTTATTTATAACATCGTCCAATATTTGGGTGAATTTGGTCATGACATAGTAGTAAAACGTAATGATGTTATTACAGTAGAAGAAATAGAACAACTTTCGCCAGATATGATTGTTATTTCTCCAGGGCCATGTAGTCCAAATGAGGCGGGGGAAAGCCTGAACATTATTAAATATTTCGCGGGAAATATTCCGATTTTAGGAGTTTGTCTTGGACATCAGGCGCTTGCACAAGTGTTTGGTGGTCATGTCATACAAGCGGAACGTTTAATGCATGGGAAGACATCACCCGTGCTGCATGCTGAAGTGGGTTTGCATAAAGGCATGCCAAATCCATTCCAAGCAACTCGCTATCATTCTCTTATTGTAGAAAAGGAGACATTACCAGCGTGTCTAGAAGTAACAGCTTGGACAGAAGAAGGAGAAATTATGGGTTTACGTCATAAGGAATATCCTATTGAGGGTGTACAATATCATCCGGAATCCATTATGACAGAGCAAGGGAAACAACTTCTTCGCCAATTTATAGAAATGTATATAGAAGGAGTGAAATAGATGCAGTGCTGGATGAACGGAAACTATATGGCGGCCCAGGATCTGAGAATTTCGCCATTTGATCATGGATTTTTATATGGATTAGGATTTTTTGAAACGTTCCGAACATATGGTGGTCAGGTATTTTACTGGGAAGCACATATGGAAAGATTACAGCATGCTTTATCACAATATCACATTCATTTAAACTATCCTGAAAGTGTATTACTTGAGGCTGTGCAACAACTAAATCAACTTGCTGGCGGTCAGGATGGTTACTTCCGTTTAAATGTATCTGCGGGTGAACATAATATTGGATTACAGCCAACAGAATATAGACAACCTAATACCATCATTTTTCGCAAGGAACTTCAAGACACACCGCGTGGTACTGAAAAGTTTGCACAATGGCTTACCATACCACGCAATACACCTGAACAAGCATTTCGTGTTAAATCGCACCATTACGGCAATAACGTGCTTGGTCGCTTTGAAATGCCATCACTGGCTCAACAAGAAGGTTTCTTTTTAACAGAATCAGGCTATGTAGCTGAAGGTGTGACATCAAATATATTTTGGATAAAAAATGATATACTATATACGCCTTCTTTGGAGACAGGTATTTTACCAGGAATTATTCGTGCATGGGTTATAGAAAAGGCTAGTGCGCTAAACCTTGATGTACAGGAAGGCTTTTATACAAAAGAGGATTTACTACAAAGTACGGAATGCTTCATTACCAATTCAGTACAAGAACTTGTGCCTATTAGTAGCTTGGCGAACCAGCGATTTTTAGGCAATAAAGGACCTATTTATTCCATTTTGCATAGCGCATTTGTTCAAGAAGTGGAACGAGGATAGAAGGAGCGTTTACATGCTAGAAAAATATACGAAACCATTAACGATTAATGGTATTACATTAGACTATAGACAAGAAACATTTGTTATGGGGATTCTAAATGTTACACCGGACTCCTTCTCTGATGGAGGAAAGTATAACAATGTGGAGGCTGCAGTTACTCAAGCAAAAAAATGGTGGGTGAAGGAGCAAAAATTATCGATGTAGGTGGAGAGTCTACACGTCCTGGGTACGAACGAATTTCAGATGAAGATGAAATTGCACGCATCGTGCCTGTTATTCGAGCGTTAGCACAAGAAGTAAAGGTCATTATTTCAGTTGATACGTATAAAGCAAGTGTGGCGCGTGCCGCAATTGAAGCCGGCGCACATATCATCAATGATATTTGGGGAGCAAAGGCAGAACCAGAAATAGCTCAGGTTGCTGCAGACTTACATGTTCCAATCATTTTAATGCATAACCGTGAAAATATGGATTATGGTGTTGATTTTTGGACGACTGCAAAGGCAGATTTAGAAAAAAGTATTGCCATTGCACAGCGAGCGGGAGTTCCCGATCATCATATCATCTTAGACCCAGGTATCGGCTTTGCTAAAAATACTGCACAAAATATAGCTATGATGCAACACTTATCGGATTTAGTGGCTATGGGCTATCCCGTATTATTAGCAACATCACGTAAATCAATGATTGGTAATGTCTTAAACTTACCTGTTGAGGAGCGTCTTGAAGGGACAAGCGCCACAGTGGTTTATGGAATTGAAAAGGGTTGTCATATGATAAGAGTTCATGATGTAAAGGAAATGGCGCGGGCAACATATATGACGGATGTATTAGTGGGTAAACGTTTGTTTAAGGAGGAAGCGTGATGGATTATATTCATTTAAAGGACATGCAGTTTTATGGTTATCATGGTGTATTAGCAGCTGAAACCACTCTAGGCCAACGCTTTCGAGCAAATGTTTCGCTTGCAGTAGACATGACAAAAGCCGGTGAAACGGATGATCTTTCTTATACCGTAAATTATGCAGAGGTATATGCGTTATGTCGGGATATTGTAGAGGGTGAACCGTTTAAGCTTATTGAGGCTCTTGTTGTGAAAATAGCAAATGTGATTTTAGCAACCTATCCTGATAAAGTAAAAGGAGTTCGTGTAGAGCTTATTAAACCAGACCCACCTATTCATGGTTATTATAAAGAAGTCTCTGTTGAGGTTACGAGGGGGGATATCTAATGAAGGATGTCTATTTATCTATCGGAACAAATATGGGGGAGAGATATGAGAATCTTCAGCATGCAGTAGACCTTTTAAAAGAAAAGAAGGAACTAGAGTTGATTCGTGTTTCATCTGTTTTTGAAACAGCTGCTGTAGGTTATACGGATCAGGCCGATTTTTTGAATATAGCTGTTCATCTAAAAACAGCTATATCGTCTGTTGAGATGTTGAATATTTGCCAAGAAATCGAACGGGAATTAGGGCGTGTAAGAGAATTCCGCTGGGGCCCAAGAGTTATTGATCTTGACATTTTACTTTACAATCAAGAGAATATTGAAACGGAGAACTTAATTGTTCCTCATCCAAGAATGTACGAGCGAGCGTTCGTCCTAGTACCACTTGTAGAGATCACACCATCACCTTTCGATGAACAGCTACAACAAGCGCATGATCTGTTACAGCAAATGGATTGTGAAAAGGAAGGCGTAATCTTCTGGAACCACTTTAATGAGCCGTCAGCGGTGAATTAAGTATTTGTATAGGAATGAATTATCAGCGTATAGCATTAACGATAGATAGAGAAAATAGGTAAAGCCTATAGAGGAGGAAGAAAAACGTTGAGTCAGTCAACAGAGAAGCCATTTCAAATTGGCGATATTGTCATGGACAACCGAGTAGTATTAGCGCCAATGGCTGGGATTTGTAACTCTGCTTTCCGATTAACGGTTAAGGAGTTTGGGGCAGGTCTCGTATATGCTGAAATGATTAGTGATAAGGGCATTGTCCAAAAAAATGAAAAAACATTAGGTATGCTTTATATCGATGAACGTGAAAATCCTCTTTCACTGCAAATCTTTGGTGGAGATAAAGAAACCTTAGTGGAAGCAGCGAAATATGTGGATGAAAATACGACTGCTGATATTATTGATATCAACATGGGGTGTCCTGTTAATAAAATTATAAAATGTGAAGCGGGAGCACGTTTACTACTTGATCCTAATAAAGTATATGAGATGGTAGCGGCTGTTGTGGATGCTGTTAAAAAGCCTGTTAGCGTAAAAATGCGTATTGGTTGGGATGAAGAACATATCTTTGCGATTGAAAACGCTCAAGCTGTTGAGCGGGCAGGTGCAGCTGCAGTAGCAGTTCATGGTCGTACACGTGTACAAATGTATGAGGGTAAAGCGAACTGGGATTATATTCGTCAAGTAAAGGAAAATGTCAGCATCCCTGTGCTGGGTAACGGTGACGTGGAAACACCCCAAGATGCTAAACGTATGCTGGAAACTACAGGTGTAGATGCAGTAATGATTGGACGTGCTGCTTTAGGTAATCCATGGATGATCTATCGTACGGTTCAATACCTAGCAACTGGTGAATTAAAAGAAGAGCCAAGTGTACGAGAAAAAATGGACGTATGTTTACTACACTTTGAACGACTTCTTCAATTAAAAGGAGAAGGAATTGCAGTACGGGAAATGCGTAAGCATGCATCATGGTATTTAAAAGGAATCCGAGGTAATGGTAAGGCCCGCAATGCTATTAACCAAACAGAAACTGCGGCAGAACTTCGGGTACTATTAAATAGTCTTGTACTGGAGTATGAAGAAAGCGAATCTAAATTGATTGTTCCCGAAGTTAAAGAATTAATGATATAGTTTTTATTATGGGCGTCTCTATAATTTGATAGAGGCGCCTTTTCAGCAGCACTTTTAATTTTTAGAATTATTAATTATTTTGTGTTGGATTGAAAATAAATTGAAACAGATGATTACAGCACTAAAATTGTGTACAATAGAAATATTATGGACGTAAACGCGGACAATTTACTTAAGGAGTGAAACAAGTGTCAAATATAGAAGAATTAAATGATCAACTATTGGTGAGACGCCAAAAGATGACAACGATACTAGAAAATGGACAAGACCCATTTGGAAGCCGTTTTGAGCGTACACATTTATCAACAGAAGTACGTGATCAATTTGCAGATCAAACAAAAGAACAGCTTGAGGAAAACCTTCAAGAGGTAATTATTGCGGGCCGTATTATGACGAAACGTGGTAAAGGAAAAGCTGGCTTTGCACATATTCAAGATTTAAATGGTCAAATTCAAATTTATGTTCGTCAAGATCATGTAGGCGAAGAAGCGTATGAATTATTTAAACAAGCTGATTTAGGAGATATCGTGGGTGTGCGTGGTAACGTGTTCCGTACACAAGTAGGAGAACTTTCTGTAAAGGCTGAGGAATTCACATTCCTTACAAAAGCGCTACGTCCTATGCCAGAGAAATTCCACGGCTTACAGGATGTTGAGCAACGTTATCGCCAACGTTATCTAGATTTAATGACAAACGAAGATAGCAAAAAGACATTTATCACGCGTTCGAAAATTATTCGTGCAATCCGAAATTATTTAGATAATGCTGGATACTTAGAAGTAGAAACACCAATGCTTCACACAATTGCAGGTGGCGCAGCAGCTCGTCCATTTATTACGCATCACAATGCCCTTGATATGGAATTATATATGCGAATTGCCATCGAATTGCATTTAAAACGTTTAATAGTTGGTGGTTTAGAGAAAGTTTACGAGATCGGACGTGTGTTCCGTAATGAAGGGATTTCTACACGCCACAACCCTGAATTTACAATGATTGAACTATATGAAGCATATGCTGATTATCAAGATATCATGTCTCTAACTGAAAACCTTATTGCACATGTTGCTCAAGAAGTTCTCGGTACAACTTCTGTTCAATATGGTGAAGATGAAATCAACCTTGCTGTAGGCTGGAAACGAGTTCATATGGTTGACGCTGTAAAAGAGGCAACAGGTGTAGACTTCTGGCAGCCGATGACAAAAGAACAAGCACAAGCACTTGCTAAAGAGCATGGAGTTGAAGTGAAGGATGTTCACGAAGTAGGTCATATTATCAATGAATTCTTCGAACAGAAAGTAGAAGAGACGCTTGTACAGCCTACATTTGTATATGGTCACCCTGTAGAAATTTCACCTCTTGCGAAGAAAAATCCAGAGGACGAGCGTTTTACAGATCGCTTTGAGTTATTTATCGTTCGTCGTGAGCACGCCAATGCCTTCACAGAGTTAAATGACCCTATCGACCAACGCCAACGCTTTGAAGCACAATTAGCAGAAAAAGAAGCAGGTAATGATGAGGCACATGAAATGGACAATGATTTCATTGAAGCATTAGAATACGGTATGCCTCCAACAGGTGGTTTAGGTATAGGTATTGACCGTTTAATTATGCTACTAACAAATTCACCATCAATTCGTGATGTATTATTGTTCCCAACAATGCGTCATATTACAAAATAAATTACTGCGTAGGCTCTTTATAGAGCTGCTAAAGAGCATTCAATGAATTAAGAGGAGAATTCACAGGATAGGTGAGTTCTCTTCTTTTTGCTCAATGAAAAAAATTAAGTTGTTTAAACGTAGATTATATTTAGGTTATACTTTTATAGTTCTATGTTTTTCAAATCAAATACAATAAGTATAAAAAGAAGTATTTTATTGGGGGCTTATAATGAATTACAAAATTATTAACAAACAAGTATTTGAACAGGCACAATTACGTTCTGTTTCTGATGTTCCATTTACGGAGGAAGAGCTCGAGCATGGTATGAAATTAGTCGTTGCTAAAAAAGACGAGAATCTTACTTTATATTTAGTAGAAATAGATGGCCATAAGAAATTTGATGTTCGTTGGGACGATTCTTCTGAAATCTTTAGTGGCTGGTATTCTGCATGGGATAACTTCTTGTGGTGCTTAAATATAGTTGACCCTCAAGGTAATGAAATAAAATAGGGACTATTAGAAATAAGCAGGCGCTAAAGTACTTCTACTTTAGCGCCTGCTTATTTTCATAATGCAATTTTTAAAAACCTTCTTTGACCTAAACAACTAATTAGATTTGTAGTTTTATTTATGAAGTAATTTTACACTAAGTTTTATGAGCTATATTTAACTTGAAAAGTAAGTAGTATTTTAATTTAAGATATTGAGATTTAATAGAAAGAGATGTATAGTAAAACAAATAATAAATAAGGAAAGATACTATGATTTACGATTCTCGTAAATACACAAATTTGCTTATTAAAGCAAGTTTGTTAAATTAAATTAGATTTTGTATAAAAAACACTTGCGAAGTTTTTTCTAACGTGATAAATTATTACTTGTCGTTAAGACGATGCAATCAACAACATTGAACTTCAAAAACAATTTGAAAAAAAGATGTTGACATGAATAATTGATTATAATATAATTTAAAAGTTGTCTCCGCTGATTTGAAAAAAACATTTTAAAAAAGTGTTGACAACGAAGTGAAGAAATGTTATAATTTAAAAGTTGCTGTCGAGAGATGGTTGCTAAATGAACCTTGAAAACTGAACAAGCAAAACGTAATCAATAAAGTTTTAAGTAGCTAGTTTTGCTAGTGAACGAAACACAATTTTGGACATCAAACATGATGCCAGCAAAACAATTTGAGCTAATCAAATTTCTTTTATGGAGAGTTTGATCCTGGCTCAGGACGAACGCTGGCGGCGTGCCTAATACATGCAAGTCGAGCGAACAGAAAAGGAGCTTGCTCCTTTGACGTTAGCGGCGGACGGGTGAGTAACACGTGGGCAACCTACCCTATAGTTTGGGATAACTCCGGGAAACCGGGGCTAATACCGAATAATCTCTTTTGCTTCATGGTGAAAGACTGAAAGACGGTTTCGGCTGTCGCTATAGGATGGGCCCGCGGCGCATTAGCTAGTTGGTGAGGTAACGGCTCACCAAGGCGACGATGCGTAGCCGACCTGAGAGGGTGATCGGCCACACTGGGACTGAGACACGGCCCAGACTCCTACGGGAGGCAGCAGTAGGGAATCTTCCACAATGGGCGAAAGCCTGATGGAGCAACGCCGCGTGAGTGAAGAAGGTTTTCGGATCGTAAAACTCTGTTGTAAGGGAAGAACAAGTACAGTAGTAACTGGCTGTACCTTGACGGTACCTTATTAGAAAGCCACGGCTAACTACGTGCCAGCAGCCGCGGTAATACGTAGGTGGCAAGCGTTGTCCGGAATTATTGGGCGTAAAGCGCGCGCAGGCGGTCCTTTAAGTCTGATGTGAAAGCCCACGGCTCAACCGTGGAGGGTCATTGGAAACTGGGGGACTTGAGTGCAGAAGAGGAAAGTGGAATTCCAAGTGTAGCGGTGAAATGCGTAGAGATTTGGAGGAACACCAGTGGCGAAGGCGACTTTCTGGTCTGTAACTGACGCTGAGGCGCGAAAGCGTGGGGAGCAAACAGGATTAGATACCCTGGTAGTCCACGCCGTAAACGATGAGTGCTAAGTGTTAGGGGGTTTCCGCCCCTTAGTGCTGCAGCTAACGCATTAAGCACTCCGCCTGGGGAGTACGGTCGCAAGACTGAAACTCAAAGGAATTGACGGGGGCCCGCACAAGCGGTGGAGCATGTGGTTTAATTCGAAGCAACGCGAAGAACCTTACCAGGTCTTGACATCCCGTTGACCACTGTAGAGATATAGTTTCCCCTTCGGGGGCAACGGTGACAGGTGGTGCATGGTTGTCGTCAGCTCGTGTCGTGAGATGTTGGGTTAAGTCCCGCAACGAGCGCAACCCTTGATCTTAGTTGCCATCATTTAGTTGGGCACTCTAAGGTGACTGCCGGTGACAAACCGGAGGAAGGTGGGGATGACGTCAAATCATCATGCCCCTTATGACCTGGGCTACACACGTGCTACAATGGACGATACAAACGGTTGCCAACTCGCGAGAGGGAGCTAATCCGATAAAGTCGTTCTCAGTTCGGATTGTAGGCTGCAACTCGCCTACATGAAGCCGGAATCGCTAGTAATCGCGGATCAGCATGCCGCGGTGAATACGTTCCCGGGCCTTGTACACACCGCCCGTCACACCACGAGAGTTTGTAACACCCGAAGTCGGTGAGGTAACCTTTTGGAGCCAGCCGCCGAAGGTGGGATAGATGATTGGGGTGAAGTCGTAACAAGGTAGCCGTATCGGAAGGTGCGGCTGGATCACCTCCTTTCTAAGGATTATTTCGGAATACAAACCTTGGGTTTGTAAGATTACGTTTTGCGTTCAGTTTTGAAGGTTCATTCTATCTGAATGAAACACTTCAAAACTTGTTCTTTGAAAACTGGATAAAACGACATTGAAATTGTAACAAACACATTTATTTTTTAAGTTTTTTTATAGGCTTAATAACTTGGTTAAGTTATTAAGGGCGCACGGCGAATGCCTTGGCACTAGGAGCCGAAGAAGGACGGCACTAACACCGATATGCTTCGGGGAGCTGTAAGTGAGCTTTGATCCGGAGATTTCCGAATGGGGGAACCCACTACGTTTAATCGCGTAGTATCTTGACGTGAATACATAGCGTCTTGAAGGCAGACCCAGGGAACTGAAACATCTAAGTACCTGGAGGAAGAGAAAGAAAAATCGATTCCCTGAGTAGCGGCGAGCGAAACGGGAAGAGCCCAAACCAAGAGGCTTGCCTCTTGGGGTTGTAGGACACTCTATACGGAGTTACAAAAGAGCGAGTTAGATGAAGCGACTTGGAAAGGTCCGCCAGAGCAGGTAAAAGCCCTGTAGTCGAAAGTTCGTTCTCTCCTGAGTGGATCCTGAGTACGGCGGAACACGTGAAATTCCGTCGGAATCCGGGAGGACCATCTCCCAAGGCTAAATACTACCTAGTGACCGATAGTGAACCAGTACCGTGAGGGAAAGGTGAAAAGCACCCCGGAAGGGGAGTGAAAGAGATCCTGAAACCGTGTGCCTACAAGTAGTTAGAGCCCGTTAATGGGTGATAGCGTGCCTTTTGTAGAATGAACCGGCGAGTTACGATTACGTGCAAGGTTAAGCTTTAGAAGGCGGAGCCGCAGCGAAAGCGAGTCTGAATAGGGCGAAATAGTACGTGGTCGTAGACCCGAAACCAGGTGATCTACCCATGTCCAGGGTGAAGGTGAGGTAACACTTACTGGAGGCCCGAACCCACGCACGTTGAAAAGTGCGGGGATGAGGTGTGGGTAGCGGAGAAATTCCAATCGAACTTGGAGATAGCTGGTTCTCTCCGAAATAGCTTTAGGGCTAGCCTCGTGATGAGAATACTGGAGGTAGAGCACTGTTTGGACTAGGGGGCCATCCCGGTTTACCGAATTCAGACAAACTCCGAATGCCAGATATTTATACACGGGAGTCAGACTGCGAGTGATAAGATCCGTAGTCAAAAGGGAAACAGCCCAGACCACCAGCTAAGGTCCCAAAGTAATCGTTAAGTGGAAAAGGATGTGGCGTTGCACAGACAACCAGGATGTTGGCTTAGAAGCAGCCATCATTTAAAGAGTGCGTAATAGCTCACTGGTCGAGTGACGCTGCGCCGAAAATGTATCGGGGCTAAACGATTCACCGAAGCTGTGGATTGACATCTACGATGTCAGTGGTAGGAGAGCGTTCTAAGTGCGTTGAAGTCAGATCGGAAGGACTGGTGGAGCGCTTAGAAGTGAGAATGCCGGTATGAGTAGCGAAAGACGGGTGAGAATCCCGTCCACCGTATGACTAAGGTTTCCTGAGGAAGGCTCGTCCGCTCAGGGTTAGTCGGGACCTAAGCCGAGGCCGATAGGCGTAGGCGATGGACAACAGGTTGATATTCCTGTACCACCTCCTCACCGTTTGAGAAATGGGGGGACGCAGTAGGATAGGGTAAGCGCGCCGTTGGTTGTGCGCGTCCAAGCAGTAAGGCGTGTGTGTAGGCAAATCCGCACACTGTAACGTTGAGCTGTGATGGCGAGTCCGTATGGACGAAGTTCCTGATTTCACACTGCCAAGAAAAGCCTCTATCGAGGTGAGAGGTGCCCGTACCGCAAACCGACACAGGTAGTCGAGGAGAGAATCCTAAGGTGTGCGAGAGAACTCTCGTTAAGGAACTCGGCAAAATGACCCCGTAACTTCGGGAGAAGGGGTGCTCTTGAGCGTGCAAGCGCATGAGAGCCGCAGTGAATAGGCCCAGGCGACTGTTTAGCAAAAACACAGGTCTCTGCAAAACCGTAAGGTGACGTATAGGGGCTGACGCCTGCCCGGTGCTGGAAGGTTAAGAGGAGTGGTTAGCGCAAGCGAAGCTGCGAATTGAAGCCCCAGTAAACGGCGGCCGTAACTATAACGGTCCTAAGGTAGCGAAATTCCTTGTCGGGTAAGTTCCGACCCGCACGAAAGGCGTAACGATCTGGGCACTGTCTCAACGAGAGACTCGGTGAAATTATAGTACCTGTGAAGATGCAGGTTACCCGCGACAGGACGGAAAGACCCCGTGGAGCTTTACTGTAGCCTGATATTGAATTTTGGTACAACTTGTACAGGATAGGTAGGAGCCAGAGATCTCGGAGCGCCAGCTTCGAAGGAGGCGTCGGTGGGATACTACCCTGGTTGTATTGAAATTCTAACCCATGCCCCTTAGCGGGGCAGGAGACAGTGTCAGGCGGACAGTTTGACTGGGGCGGTCGCCTCCTAAAAGGTAACGGAGGCGCCCAAAGGTTCCCTCAGAATGGTTGGAAATCATTCGTAGAGTGTAAAGGCACAAGGGAGCTTGACTGCGAGACCTACAAGTCGAGCAGGGTCGAAAGACGGGCTTAGTGATCCGGTGGTTCCGCATGGAAGGGCCATCGCTCAACGGATAAAAGCTACCCCGGGGATAACAGGCTTATCTCCCCCAAGAGTCCACATCGACGGGGAGGTTTGGCACCTCGATGTCGGCTCATCGCATCCTGGGGCTGTAGTCGGTCCCAAGGGTTGGGCTGTTCGCCCATTAAAGCGGTACGCGAGCTGGGTTCAGAACGTCGTGAGACAGTTCGGTCCCTATCCGTCGTGGGCGTAGGAAATTTGAGAGGAGCTGTCCTTAGTACGAGAGGACCGGGATGGACACACCGCTGGTGTACCAGTTGTCTTGCCAAAGGCATCGCTGGGTAGCTATGTGTGGACGGGATAAGTGCTGAAAGCATCTAAGCATGAAGCCCCCCTCAAGATGAGATTTCCCATTACGCAAGTAAGTAAGATCCCTCAAAGACGATGAGGTAGATAGGTTCGAGGTGGAAGTGTGGTGACACATGGAGCTGACGAATACTAATCGATCGAGGACTTAACCAAAAAAGTTTGAAACATTCAATGTGCCGTTTATCCAGTTTTGAAAGAACAAGTAAGTTTTAAAAAAAGCTTGCATTTATACTGAAATATGGTATAATAAATCTTGTCTTTTAATAAGTCTAGTGATGATGGCAAAGAGGTCACACCCGTTCCCATACCGAACACGGAAGTTAAGCTCTTTAGCGCCGATGGTAGTTGGGGGCTTCCCCCTGTGAGAGTAGGACGTCGCTAGGCATAATACCCAGGAGGATTAGCTCAGCTGGGAGAGCATCTGCCTTACAAGCAGAGGGTCGGCGGTTCGAGCCCGTCATCCTCCACCATATGCCGGTTTAGCTCAGCAGGTAGAGCAACTGACTTGTAATCAGTAGGTCGTGGGTTCGATTCCTATAGCCGGCACCATTTTTTCGAGCCATTAGCTCAGTTGGTAGAGCATCTGACTTTTAATCAGAGGGTCGAAGGTTCGAGTCCTTCATGGCTCACCATTTATAAATAATAATAAGCGGGTGTGGCGGAATTGGCAGACGCACTAGACTT